>BNXR01000001.1 GCA_025999735.1 Bacteroidia bacterium
CTGCCTGTTTCAAATCCCTATTCACCTTCCCTGCCTCCTTGAGCAACTCCTGCTGAACCATCTCGGCAAGGTGAATAGGGATTTGAAACAGGCAGGTTTTTTGGTTTTGAAAGATGTGGCGATGCCTTCCATATTAGTGGAGCTTGGTTTTATTTCCAACGTAGAGGAGGAGCGCTATTTGGCTTCCGTAGCAGGTCAAGCAGAGATGTCGGAATCTGTAGCCAGAGCGTTTAAGAAATACAAAGAAAAGTTTGAGCGTAATAGTGTTGTATTGTCTTATGGTCACTCAAATCAAGAAGGTCAGGCGGAAGAGGTTTTTGATAAGTCGTCAGAAAAGCCAGCGGCAGTCAAAGTTGATAGTAAGCCGTCAGAGAAGCCGTCAGAGAAAGTAGCTGATAAGTCAGCAGAAAAGCCAGCAGAGAAGCCAGCAGAGAAGTCGACAGATAAAGTAGTTGAGAAGTCGTCAGATAAGCCCGACACACTTTTTTATGCCATTCAGGTAGCCTCTTCGTTGAAGAAGATGAAGCCTATGGAACAGTATGGAAAAGGGAATGGGGTGCAAGAGTTTTACTCTGGGAAGCGTTATTGTTATTTTGTGGCGAAATCTGCGACTTATCAAGAAGTGAGGAGAAAGTTGCCGGATATAAAGAAGGTGACAAAGGATTGTTTTATCATAGCCGTTTATAAGGGTCGCATTATCAATGTGGCGGACGCTATTAAAATGGAATTAAAAAAATGAAATTAAAGAAAGAGGCAAAATTAGCCATTACGGTTATTGTGACGCTGGTCGTTTTAGTGTGGGGTTTGAACACCTTGAAGTCTCGTTCTCTCTTTAAGCGCAACAACATCTTTTACGGGATATACGCGCAGGTGGACGGGTTAAAAATGTCGAGTGCCGTAGTATATCGCGGTTTTGAGGTAGGGCAAGTGGAGTCGATAAAATTCACGGGTGCTCACTATGAAAATGTATTTGTAGCGTTCAGCGTGGACAAAGATTTACAGATACCTGCCAATACGGTGGCCATGATAGACAACAGTGATTTGATGGGGACGAAATCTATCACGCTTCTTCCGGGTGATTCGCCTCTCTATGCGCAGGACAAAGACACCTTGCAAACGTCCATTTACGTGGGCATCATGGATCAGGTGCGCACGCAGATATCTCCCCTGAAAGACAAGGCGGAGTCTATCATGAATTCTTTGGATACGGTGTTGTCTTCCATACAGACGGTGCTTCGTCCCATGACTGCGACAAACATAGAAAGCAGTTTTAAGAATTTGAGTCATACCTTACGTTATTTAGAGAGTGTATTGGCAAACCTGAACAGTGTTTCGGAGAATTTGAAAAATAACAACGCCAATGTAACTACGATATTAAATAATGTGAGTGATATTTCGGAATCCCTGCATCAAGTGAATTTCACCGGTATGTTTGGTGAATTGGATAAAGTGGTGAAGCAGATGGATGCCATATTATATAAGGTAAACAGTGGACAGGGAACTGCTGGTAAGTTGGTGACCGATGAGGAGTTATACCGTAATTTAGTGAGCGTGAGTGCGGATTTGGACAAACTGCTGACCGATTTTAAAGAGAATCCGAAGCGGTATATCAATATTTCTGTGTTCGGAAAATAGGGTGGAATGTTAAATTTTAAGTTTTCGTTATATAGAATGATTCTAAATAGTCATCAATGCAGATGTAATTATTGCCGCGTCAGCAGAGGATTTTAACGCAGGGAACGGTATTTTTGAATCTTTCAAATAGTGGATCAAAACACGTTATATACTATTGATAATCAAAACCACTAACTTAAAATGCTGACAGTTATACCCTAAGAATTTTTCAAAAAGAAACAAGAGGAAACTGATTTTTTTTATTATTTTTTTTGTTTGATATTTGCATTGTGAAAAGAAAAAATACAGATTTAGAATGAGTACTGATTACAAAAAAAGTTGGAAGAGTTGCCTTGATATTATTCGGGGTGAGTTACCCCCAAAGACCTTTAAGACATGGTTTGAGCCTATTGTACCTATTAAATTAGAGGGCAGCGTACTGACGATACAGGTTGGCAGCAACTATGTTTACGAATACTTGGAGGAGCATTTTATTGATTTACTGTGTAACGCTTTACGTCTTGTAATCGGTCGTGATGCGAAATTAGAATATTCTGTAGTTGTAGAGAAGAAGTTGCGCAAGTCGGAGACGACAACTTTGTCTTCTGCCTCCACGGCGAAGGCTGCACCGAATATTTTAGACAAGGGGCTTAAAGATCCGTTTAATATCGCTCCAGAGCATTTGCAGATAGATTCCCGCTTAAATTCGCTCTATACGATGGACAGTTTTGTGGAAGGTACGTGTAATCGGTTAGCACGTTCGGCAGGTGGCGCGATAGCACTAAATCCCGGTGGCACGGCTTTTAATCCCCTATTGTTATATGGAGGTTCCGGTTTGGGCAAGACGCATTTAGCGCAGGCCATCGGTTTGGAAGTGAAGAAGAATTTTCCCACGAAGACAGTAATCTATGTATCGGCACATATATTTCAAACACAATTTACGGATTCACGCTTAAAGAATGAGGTAAATGATTTCCTTCATTTCTACCAGTCCATGGATGTTTTGATTTTGGATGATATTCATGACTTAGCAGGAAAGACGGCTACCCAGAATACATTTTTTCACATTTTCAACCACTTGCAGCACAGCGGGAAACAGTTGATATTGACTTGTGATAAAGCACCAGCAGAGTTGCTCGGCATAGAAGACCGTTTATTGACACGTTTCAAATGGGGACTATCAGCAGAACTTAAAGTGCCTGATTTTGATACACGCAAAGAGATCATGCTCAGCAAAGCCCGCAAAGACGGTATGGAATTTACACCGGAAGTGATAGACTATATATGTCGGCATGTTCATAATAATGTGCGCGAATTAGAGGGCACGATGATTTCTTTATTGGCTCAATCGACATTTAACAAGCGAGATATGAGCATCGACTTAGTGAAAGAAGTGCTGGGAAAGACGCTTCCTTTGCAGCATAAAGAGATTACCGTAGGTCAGATACAATCTGTGGTATGCGATTATTTTAAATTAGAACCGGATGATTTTCATGCCAAAACCCGCAAGCGTGAGATTGTACAAGCCCGTTATTTAGCGATGTATTTTTGTAAGAATTACACGAAATCTTCTTTGGCCTCAATAGGCTCTCAAATAGGAAACAAAGATCATGCCACCGTGCTATATGCCTGTAAAGTCGTTGAAGACCTGAAAGATACAGACAAGAAATTCAAAGTACATATCGAAGAACTACAAAAACGACTGTACGCATATTAATAGTGTGGGCGCACTTGTTTGTCTCGCAGGGACAACATGATACATCACTGTAAAGACGTTATGTGTAGCAAAGCTGAATTTAAGAACAACATCACACCCTATAATAGCATCATTATCGCTAACGGTAGTTTCCCAAGGTCTGCATTGGCATTAGGTTTGTTGAAGAAAGCCTCTGCTATCATCGCGTGCGATGGGGCGGTGGAACAACTGTGTCGGCATGGCTTCGAACCTACCGCTATTGTGGGAGATTTAGACAGTATTTCCGACTCCCTACGCCTGCGCTATGCTGACCGCCTGCACGGAGAGTCCGAACAGGAAACCAATGACCTCACGAAAGCTGTACGCTATGCGTGCGCTGCGGGGTATGAAGAGGCCTTGATATTGGGAGCCACCGGTTTACGCGAAGACCATACACTTGGAAATATATCCCTACTCCTTGATTATGCCCGACAAATCCACCGAGTTGAAATGCTAACCGACTACGGATTGTTTACCCCTATCCTACATACGACCACTTTTGCCAGTACACAAGGACAGCAAGTCTCTATTTTTACCCCACGGACAGACGTAGAAGTTCGTACAGAAGGCCTGCGTTGGCCTATCAATGGTCGCTGCCTAACGGCCTGGTGGCAAGGCTCACTAAACGAAACAGTGGGCTCTTCTTTTACGATATTCCTCACAGACAGAGGGAATGGCGGTGGTGGAGCGATTATTTATAGGCTGTTCTCAAACGAACCCAAAGAGTAAACTAAGATAATGCACCAAGATAACGAACCAACAGTCCCGCAGGGACGACACTTTATTAACCGTATGCTTCAGCTTACGGATACCCTGCGGGGTGATAACCAAGATAATAACCAATAAAATAACAAGATATGGAACAAAAGCATCATTACACAGGGCTTTCTGACGCACAAGTACTGGAAAGCCGTATGAAACATGGCGAGAACATCTTAACCCCGCCAAAGAAAGAACCACTATGGAAACAATACTTAGAGAGTTTTGAAGACCCTATTATTCGGATTTTGTTAGTCGCCCTGGTGCTATCCATCGGTGTCGCGTCTTTCCAAGTGTGGAAGGAACTTGAAACGTGGTCTGTGTTTCTGGAGCCTGTGGGCGTGCTGCTTGCCATTTTGCTGGCTACCGGTGTTGCCTTTGGCTTTACGGTCAGTGCTAACAAAAAGTTTGACATACTCAACCAAGTCAATGATGATACACCGGTGAAGGTGGTCAGAAATGGGAATGTGTGCTCCATTGCAAAGAAAGAGGTGGTCGTGGGGGATGTGATTATCCTTGAAACAGGCGAAGAAATACCTGCCGATGGCAAACTCTTAGAGGCTATTTCGCTGCAAGTGAATGAGTCCACCTTGACAGGAGAGCTCTCTGCCAATAAAACAACGAATGAAGCTGATTTTGACAGTGAATCGACGTACCCCTCGAACAAGGTCTTTAAAGGGACCACCGTTTTAGATGGACATGGTATCATGGAAGTGCTGACGGTTGGTAATGCCACCGAAGCCGGTGCGGTGGATACGAAGGCGCAAGAGAAGAGCGACATCAAAACGCCACTGAATATACAGTTAAATAGGTTGGCGGCTCTCATTACGAAAGCGAGTTATGCCATTGCTGCTGTGATTATTGTGGCGCGTGTGGCACTGTACTTCTTCCACCACACAGGAGATATTGATTGGATACATGCCGGTGGGTATATTCTGAATACGGCGATGATTGCTGTCACGGTAATTGTGATGGCCGTTCCCGAAGGACTTCCGATGGCCGTTACCCTCAGTTTGGCCATGAGTATGAAACGGATGCTGTCGACGAATAACTTAGTGCGGAAGCTACATGCGTGCGAGACGATGGGTGCTGCAACGGTCATCTGTACCGATAAGACAGGTACGCTGACCCAAAACCAGATGTGCGTGTATGAAGTTCGCCTGAACCACGATTTTAACAAGGTACACCAGATAGCAGTAACAGAAGGTCATCCTACAGCAAATAACCTTGACGAGCCTGAACACCTTAATAGTATCCTGCTTCAAGAAGGAATAGCCGCCAATTCCACTGCCTATCTGGATTATTCGGATGCACAGAAGGTGAAAGCATTGGGCAATCCGACTGAGGGGGCTTTGCTGCTGTGGCTGCACGGGCAGAGTATCAACTATTTACCGCTGAGGGAAGACGCCGAAGTGGTCGAGCAGCTGACGTTTTCGACAGGACGTAAGTATATGGCGACCATCGTCAAGTCTCCCTTGCTCAAGAAGACAGTGCTTTATGTGAAGGGTGCACCCGAAATTGTGTTGGGTTTGTGTAAGAATGTACCCGCCGACGAGGCCAATATCCACACGCAACTATTGGCGTACCAACAGCAGGCGATGCGTACGTTGGGCTTTGCCTATCAGATTATGGAAGACGATAAATCCCATATTGTAGAGGGTAAATTGGAGGGTGTTACCCTTAGTTTCTTGGGGATAGCGGCTATCTCTGACCCGGTGCGGAAGGAAGTGCCGCAAGCGGTTAAAGACTGTCAGGACGCCGGTATTGATATTAAGATTGTAACCGGCGATACGCCGGGGACTGCCAAAGAGATTGGTCGGCAGATTGGGCTGTGGACGGATAGTGATAGCGACAGGAACCATCTGACGGGCGTCGAGTTTGCTGCTATGTCTGACAGTGCCCTGTTGGAGCGGATTTTAGACCTGAAGATAATGTCACGTGCGCGGCCATTGGATAAAGAGCGGTTGGTGAAGTTGTTGCAGCATAAAAACCAGGTGGTTGCAGTGACGGGTGACGGTACGAACGATGCTCCGGCACTGAATGCCGCCCAAGTCGGTCTGTCCATGGGAGACGGTACTTCGGTTGCCAAAGAAGCGAGTGACATCACGATTGTAGATAATTCGTTCAGTAGCATATCGAAGGCCGTGATGTGGGGGCGTTCTCTGTATCAGAACATACAGCGTTTTATCCTGTTCCAGATGACTATCAATGTGTCCGCCTGCTTGATTGTTTTGATTGGTGCCTTTCTGGGTACGGAGTCGCCCCTGACGGTGACGCAAATACTGTGGGTGAACTTGATAATGGACACTTTTGCTGCTTTGGCGTTGGCCTCCTTGCCCCCGAACGAGAAGGTGATGAAGGACAAGCCACGCAAGACGGATGCCTATATCATCACTCGACCGATGGGGAAGCGTATTCTCAGTGTGGGGTTGGTCTTTGTTGCGCTGCTGTTTGGGTTCATACAGTACTTCAAGCACGCCGATATTACGGCTTTGAGTCAGTTTAACGTAGCCGACTTCGGTCGTAGCTTCTTTGATTTCAGGGCAGGGAATGGATTGTCGCCGTACGAGTTGTCGCTGTTCTTTACCGGCTTTGTGATGCTGCAGTTCTGGAATATGTTCAATGCCAAAGCCTTCAACACCGGTAGGTCTGCCTTCTATCAGTTGAAGGAGAGTCTGTCGGGCTTTGGGTTGGTCGCCCTACTCATTATCGCAGGACAGTACTTTATTGTGACCTTAGGCGGCGAAATGTTTAGCGTGGTACCCTTAGCACCGGAAGATTGGGGTATTATTATCGGTGCTACGTCAGTGGTGCTCTGGCTCGGAGAACTTGGCAGATTGGTAGGTAAGGCCAAGAAGTAGGATAAAAAGCCTCCAAAAAACTTCGGCAACTACGGTCACAATTTTTACGAACTACCAATGGTACAAGGACGAACAGCCTGTCGGTATTGACCGACAGTAATACAGTGCCGGTCCCAATAGGGCTGATATGCTTGACACCACAGCCGAGTACAGCGTAGCGAAGAATCTGCTACGGAAATAAAAATAATGAGAATTTATTGTATTTTTTAGCAGAAAAGAATTACTTTTGGGCGGTGGTTTTTGGATAGAAAAAATGTAGTAAACTAAAAAAATAAGGAAAATGGAAATGGAATTGGATGTAACGTTATTAGTAGTTTTTATTGCGGGAGGTTTGTTCCTGCTATGGGTAATTCTTTATTTTGTCCCTCTGGGCTTGTGGTTTCAGGCTTTGGTGACAGATGTGAAAGTGTCGTTGTTGCAATTGATTTTGATGAGATGGCGGAAAGTGCCACCATCGGTGATTGTAAATGCTATGATTGAAGGGAAAAAGGCAGGGATTGATTTGTATCGGGACGCCTTAGAGGCGCATTACTTAGCAGGAGGTCGCGTGGCACAAGTAGTGCACGCATTGGTATCAGCGTCAAAGGCCAATATTGACCTTACTTTTCAAATTGCTACGGCTGTGGACCTTGCGGGTCGCGATGTATTTGAAGCCGTACAGATGAGTGTTAATCCGAAAGTGATTGATACACCACCTGTTGCAGCAGTCGCCAAAGACGGTATCCAGTTGATTGCCAAAGCGCGTATCACGGTGAGAGCGAACATCAAACGTTTAGTGGGTGGAGCAGGCGAGGAAACCATCTTGGCACGTGTTGGAGAGGGCATTGTTTCCTCCATCGGCTCTTCCATGTCACATAAGGGGGTATTGGAAAATCCGGATTCTATTTCCAAAGTAGTGTTAGGGAAAGGCTTGGATTCGGGTACAGCCTTTGAAATACTTTCTATTGACATTGCGGACATTGACGTCGGTAAGAATATCGGTGCTGGTTTGCAGATTGACCAGGCAGCAGCGGATTTAAAGATTGCGCAGGCAAAAGCAGAAGAAAGGCGTGCCATGGCAGTTGCCAACGAACAGGAGATGAAAGCCTTAGCGCAGGAGATGAAGGCAAAAGTGATTGAAGCAGAGGCAGCAGTTCCCTTGGCGATGGCTGAAGCCTTCCGTTCGGGCAATTTAGGGGTGATGGATTATTACAAGATGAAAAATATCGAAGCCGATACGCAAATGCGCACCAACCTCGTGAAACCGGAAACGAAAAATAAAAAATAAGTGTCTGCAAAGTCGCGCCAGCAGGTAGGGGCAGAGTCTTCTACTTCGAAGAAGTTGATAACCCCGTACAAGCGGAGCGTAGTGCGGGGGTGAGGAAATTTTTTGCAGGGGGTATTGCATGAGAAATAAAATATGTATATCTTTGCACGCGCAAATGGGGAGATACCAAAGTGGCCAACTGGGGCAGACTGTAACTCTGCTGACTTACGTCTTCGTAGGTTCGAATCCTGCTCTCCCCACAAAACAGACACGATGCGGAAATAGCTCAGTTGATAGAGCACTAGCCTTCCAAGCTGGGGGTCGCGGGTTTGAGTCCCGTTTTCCGCTCTAAAAAACAAAAACAAACGAAAAGGTGAGACGTACGACTATGCGTCTTCCGATGTATATTACGTATTGGTACGCGCGGAAGTAGCTCAGTGGTAGAGCATCAGCTTCCCAAGCTGAGGGTCGCGGGTTCGATCCCCGTTTTCCGCTCTTCGCTTTCCACTTTCCGCTCAACAATATGGTCAAGATAACAGGTTTCAATACAACAACTTAGAATGTGTGTGTATTATTCGTTTGACACTAATGTAAAATTTTCGCTCCGCAATGCGGGCAAAACGTATGTGATGTGTCGATTTGTTTCAGACAATTATTGCACAAAAACACTTTTTCTTTGATTAAATCTATCGGTTTATTTATCCTTTCAAGCAGATTTGCGGGAATTTCACTGATAAAACTCGATTCATTGCCTTTTCGAGAAATCAAAAACAGCTTTTCTTTGGCACGAGTAACTGCCACATAAAAAAGTCGGCGTTCTTCTTCCATCAACAATTCGTGATTTGCTCGTTTAATAACTTGAAAAATACGGTCTTCAAGCCAAATATCGGGAAAACCGCCGTAACCGTCTGTCAGTCCGATAATAAAAACAACTTTTGCCTCCAATCCTTTGGCGGCATGAATGGTTTTTGCCTGCACTTTTATTCCTGCTTTTTTGAAGGCATCGCTAAAATTTGGACGAAACATGTGATTTCGTCTATACAGAAATAAAATATCATCGCTCGTATAGCCCTCTTTTTGTAACTTCACAACCTGCGACACACAGAAATTCAGCGCTTCTTCAATACTTTTTTCTTCTTCGGAAGCCGAGAAAAGCATTATTTTCTGCAAAGTTGGTTTTATGGCAAAAATTTCTTTGTCAATTTTGAATTTATTGTGCTTAATCACCTCATTTCCTGCATCTACAATGTTTTGAGTGCTTCGATAATTGATATTCAGCGTTATTACTTTTGAGGGGTTAAAATGTTTTTCAAATTCAATAATATAAGTCACATCAGAGCCGCGAAATCCGTAAATACTTTGCCAATCGTCACCAACACAGAAAAGTTGCGTTTCTTCTGTCAATAAAAGCTTAATAAATTCCATTTGTAAACTGTTAACATCTTGAAATTCATCGACTAATACATACTTAAACCTGTCTTTCAGAATTTTTGCAATGTCTTTTTCGTTTTTCACCAATGCAATACAACGAATGAGTAAATCGTTAAAATCGAGGTAAGATTTATCAACGCAATATCCATTAAATTTTTGGATTATAGGGATAGAGAGTGCGTAAAAATCGCGAACTCGCTCGTGCTGGTCGGCTTGTCCTTTTTGTGCAATTTGCTGAATGTCTGCGTTTTCAACTTTAATCATATCCATAACGCGATTTACCATTTTTATAAATTCGTCGATATGATTGTAAAAACCGTTGAACGTTTCTTGATAAGTCAATTTACGAGGCTGGTAATTATTTGACAATCTGTTTTTTACAATATTTTCCAGCATATGACTGAAAAGAGCCGAATCGTGCGTGTCCTTTTCATAAGTATATTCCACTGTAAAACCGGCTTTTTTGCACGCTAATTGTTTGTCTTTCAGAGAATAACTTAGATTGCTTACATGTTCAATATAAATATTGGCTTCGGGCAAATAAAAATCGGGCTGAAACGTAAATCCTTTTTCCGAAACCTGCCGTTTCCCTTCGTAAACATAACGAATATTGTTGCGAAAAAACCAGTCGGCAATAAACTGTTCCGATTTTGAGCGGACTTTTGTGCCGTCAAGCGTGGTATATTGTTTTTCGTAACCATAGTATTTGTCGGTATTGATATGAATTTTATCTACAAAATAATCAAGGATATAACGTTTCAAGGCAAAGAGAAATTTCTCATCGTCACATTGCTGAATTACCATTTTATGAAAAACTTCAAAAACGGTTTCTTTTGCTTTATATTCAGCAAATTCGTCATTCTCGTTCCACTTGTCTTCGCCCAGAATTTTAAATTTATTATCAAATTCATTTGCTCCGTAATCTCTCAAAATCTTAAAACATAAACTATGAAAAGTTTTAATTGTCAATGCTTTAATCCATTGATATCTACTTTGATATTCTAATCGCAATAAATTTTTGTCTTTTTCTGTAATTTGTTTGTCGGCAAGTTTTTGCGCGTAATTTTCTGTTTTGTCGGACGAAATCAGTAATCGGTCGAGCATTTCATTTGCCGCATTTTTAGTGAATGTTACAGCAAGAATATTTTTGGATTTAACACTTTCGCTTTCAATCAAATAAACAATTTTTTGCAGCAAAGTCATCGTCTTGCCCGATCCAGCTCCTGCCAGTACAAGCAACCGCTTATCTCGACTGATAACCGCTTCCTGTTGTTTTTTATTTAACGAAGATATGTTTATTTTTGAGTTCATTTTATCAAAATTTCTTTTGCAATACTCAACACTTTATTCGATAATCCTTTTTCGTCAGACACCATTGCAGTGATATAGTCGTCGTGCCGCGAGGATTTGCATTGAATTCGCCCAAATTGTTCACGTTCGGCAAAACAAACAAATTTGCTTTGTGCCCTACGGTAGTAACCTACTCCCCGAATGTTAGACAGAAAATAGGCCTTTTAAAGGTATAATTCTCTAGACGAAGGGTGCAAATTTACGGATTAATTTTCTTTTTTTTATCATTTCACTCGTTCATTTTCTTTCATTCGCTCTTTTTCTGCATGGGAATGAAGCGAAGGCTACGCCTTCGCTTCATTCCCATGCGCCGGTGACCCTCAAGCCACTTGGTCGCCATAATAGACTTTGTAAGGGGTGCAATAGCCCAAACTTTTTATGCCTTGTTTGGTGCGTTATACGGAAGCGGTACGGCACGACCATGTGTTGCTGTCCGAGGTGCATTTGGAGGCAGGCTCCTATATTACATTCGACAAGGGCTATGTAGATTATGCTCAATATGAGCGTTTCACCAAAGAAGGCGTTTTCTATGTAACCCGTTTGAAAGACAATGCTCAATACGATGTTGGCGAAAAATTTGATATACCGGATCAAGCAGACAGTGGGGTGCTCAAAGATGAAGAAATTACGCTTTATTACGGGAAAAACGGAAAAGAAAAGCATCGCAGCCGCCGAATAGCGTACTGGGATGCAGATTATACTGCTTACTCAGCTCTGATACACTTGAACGTTCCTGATTAAATAACCGAGCGTTTTTTGGGAAAATAGTAGTATTTTTGTGCGATAAAAAAACACAAGAATGAAAATTGTTTTCGCCACCAATAACGCTCATAAATTAGAAGAGATACGGAATATTATGAAAGGGAAGTATGAAATTGTCTCCCTATCGGACATCGGTTGCCACGAAGAAATTCCCGAAGAACAGGATACCCTCGAAGGAAATGCCCTGCAAAAAGCAAGATTTATCTATGAAAAGTACGGTTGCGACTGTTTTGCCGACGATACAGGCTTAGAGGTAGAGGCTTTGGGCAATCGTCCCGGTGTCCATTCTGCCCGCTACGCCGGAGAAGCAAAAAATCCGGCTGAGAACGTTGCCAAATTGCTAAAAGAGATGGAACATATAGAAAATCGCAAAGCCCGATTTCGCACCGTCATTGCATTCATCCAAAGCGGAAAAGAGCAATTGTTCGAGGGAAAAGTAGAAGGCGAGATATTACGAGAGTTACATGGTGGTGATGGTTTTGGTTACGACCCTATTTTCCGACCCACCGGAACTCATGAGAGTTTTGCCGAAATGTCAATGGACGAAAAAAATAAAATTAGCCATCGCGGGCGAGCAGTTGAGAAATTGGTGGAAAAATTATATCATAACACTATACAGTCATAATGTCCGCCATCCAAACAATTATATTAAAAATCTCAAACTATACTGAAACACAAAAAATTGTGCGCACTTTTTCGCGTGAAAAAGGCAGTATTTCGTTTATTACCCCTACATACGTGCTCAAACAGAAACGTGTGACCTTAAATATACTCCAAATAACAGAAGTTGAATATTATGAAAACCAGAGAAATGAATTACATAAATTAAAATCTGTCTGCCAACTTAATAATCTGTCATCTTTGTATTTAGATGTTTACAAGATGAATATCGCCCTTTTATGGGCGGAAGTGTTGGAAATATTATTACGTAAAGAACGCAAAAACGAGGAATTGCATGATTTTATATGTTACTCCATAGAATATTTGAATACAGCAACATCCGATGTGGCAAATTTCAATTTATTCTTTCTCTATCGCCTGACGCTTTACATCGGTTTTAAGATAAACACGGAAAATTATCAGTCTGGAACGGTATTCAATATCAGTGAAGGGAATTTCGTTTTTCCTTCTGAAAACGGAGCCGGTATTTCCGGTCCAAACACCGCAAAAGCCATCTATGAGCTGTGTACTTGTCAATTAGAAAATGTGAAGGACATTGCCTTAAACCGAGAATCGCGACAAGTGCTTTTGGATATTATCCTCCTCTTTTTTTCCATACACCTGAATGTAGATTTGAATATCAAGAGCATTAAAATCATCCGCGAGGTTTTTTTGTAGGCCGATTTTGTTGCATTTAGTGACAATCTTTATGCACCACCGAATTTGAAAAAGAGATTGACAGTTTGGTGTATGAATTGTATGGGCTAACGGCGGATGAAATCTCTATCATTGAACAAAAGTAATACTATCTTGCGTATCTGAAAAATTAAGTGTACATTTGCACCCAAGCAGTTCAGCAGATAGAGCGACATCTGCCGTACAGATAAGGACAAAAATAGGTACTAAATCGATACTTGCTCTTGATAAGAAATGTGATATAAATATGGCCAAGAAAAAAATCGTCGTTATTGCGGGTGGAAACTCAGCAGAATACAATATCTCAATAAAATCCGGTCAGTTCGTATATGAGAACATTGATGGGGAACGGTATTGTAAATATTTGATGCTTTTGCGAGGACGGGAGTGGCATATCGAAGAAGACGGTAAGACGTTCCCCGTGGACCGCAATGACTTTTCATTTACAAAAGATGGTCAAAAAGTGGTGTTTGATTTTGCCTATATCACAATACACGGAAATCCGGGTGAGAATGGGATGTTACAAGGTTATTTAGATATGATGAGCATCCCTTATTCTACTTCAAGTCTTTTGTGCGAGGCGATGACATTTGACAAGTTTGTGTGCACGCACTACCTGCAACGTTTCGGTATTGTGACGACAGAGCCGATATTATTGACAAAGGGGAACGTTTATAACAAGGCCAATATTTTAGAAATTATTGGTTTGCCCTGTTTTGTGAAACCGAATGCCGAGGGGTCGAGCTTCGGGGTATCAAAAGTGAAGCAGGCAGCAGATTTTGAGAAAGCCATCCAATCAGCGTTCGAGAAATGCGATGAGATTTTGGTAGAGCCATTCATTGACGGTATAGAGTTTACCTGCGGGTTGTATCGGGCGGGTAATAAAAAAGTGATTTTCCCCGTAGCAGAAGTAGTTCCTAAGAAGGAATTTTTCGATTTCGAGGCAAAATATGATGCTAACTTTTCCGAAGAAATCATCCCCGGCCGCTTTTCAGAAGACATCACCGAAGAAATTCAGCAAATGGCCTCCCAAGTGTATGATATACTAAGGTGTAAAGGCATTATCCGCATTGACGGTTTTGTAAGGGGAAAGGAAGTCATTCTATTAGAAGTAAATACGACTCCCGGCATGACAAGTAACAGCTTCATACCGAAAATGGCAAAAGTCATGGGGGTGAAGCTACGGGACGTACTAAGTGAAATAATTGAAAGTTGAAAAGATGGGAAAATATATTTTATACACATTTCAACTAGTATTGACTATAGTATTGACCGTTGAGTTGTGTGCGCAGGAAGCGGTTCACCCTATTTACAAGGAGGGATTTTACCCCAACAAAAAATTGCGCTACAAGGGTATGTTCATTGGCAAAGAGCCTGTGGGCGAAGTGACGCATTACACCCCCGAAGGGAAGTTGAAAGCTGTCATGAAACATGCCAGTGATACCACAGATGCTATACTTTACAGCAAAGATGAAAAACATTCCACCTCCGGCAGATATATCCGCCGCAAAAAAACAGGTGCCTGGGAATATCGCTTCGGTGAACGATTATTGATGAAAGAAGAATATAAAGCTGACTTGTTAGACGGAAAATCAATTCGCTATGATAATCAAGGCAATGTAGCAGAAATTAAAACGTGGAAAGAAGGGAATTTACACGGTGACTGGACACTTTGCTACCCTGATGGAACAATTCGCTGTGCAGCCTCCTACAAGGAAGGAAAATTAGAGGGTACGCTCAAATCCTATTCTCATGACGGTCGCTTATCAGTCGAAGGTACCTATAAAAACAACCTGAAAGACGGTACTTGGCGCTACTACACTCCTGATGGAAAGTTAAAAGACGAAATACACTACACAAACGGAGTGGCAAGCAATCGAAAAGAGATTGAAATGAAAGAAAATGAGGAAGTGAACCGCATATTACGAAATAGCAGGAACATTCCGGACCCCGCGAATTTTCTGAATGACCCGGAAGTATATATGAGATATTCTGAATAATGGGCTGAGTAATGGGCGAAATAATGAGCGAAAGATATATCAGCCTTTTTGAATTAAACAAGCAGCTTGGTCGAATTGTCAAGCAGAACTTCGCCGATGCTGTCTGGGTGGCGGCGGAGATTGCCTCTATTCAAGAGAATTTGTCTGGTCATTGCTATTTAGAGCTGACGGATAAATCACAGGACAATGAAAAGACACTGGCTGTTGCTAAAGCGACTATTTGGGCATCTACGTATGGGATGTTGAAGACCCTCTTTATGTCCGTTACCGGTCGGGAAATGGAAAAAGGGATGAAAATTTTGGTACTTGTAAACGTTACCTTCCATGAGATTTACGGTTTTTCATTGAACATCAAAGACATTGACCCGACCTTTACGATTGGCGACTTGGAGCGCAAAAAGCGAGAGATAATAGAGCGTTTGGAAAAAGAAGGGGTGATTGATATGAACAGAGGATTAGAATTTCCCTTACTTCCCAAGCGCATAGCGGTCATATCGTCACCGACAGCCGCAGGATACGAGGATTTTTGCTCCCAACTTGCCAACAATATCTACGGGTATAAGTTCTATGTGCACTTGTTTGAGGCTGTCATGCAGGGTGAGAAGATGGAAGAGTCCGTTATCACTGCCTTGGATAGGATTTATAAATATGAATCTCTGTTTGACGTGGTCGTTATCATACGTGGTGGTGGCTCACAGACGGAATTAGGAGCCTTCGACTCTTACGAATTAGCAACCAATGTAGCACAATTCCCATTACCCATATTAAGTGGTATCGGGCACGATAGAGATCAGTCGATAGTGGACAGAGTGGCTCATTTAAGTTTGAAAACCCCGACAGCAGTGGCTGCATACTTGGTTGAGTATCTCCATAGGTTGGACCTTCGCTTGGAGGAACTAAAAAAGAATGTTAGCACAGGTGTGAAGGAAAAAATGAACCACCTTCATCGGGAACAAATGTTGGTCGCACTAAAATTCAAAAATTTGCTCAACACAACATTAGAGGTCAATCGAGGACAAGTAAACATGTTATCCCATAAAATAGGTTCCGTTTTCAAAGGATGGCTCATTCATAACCGCAATGCACTGGAATTAGCGGGTACAAAAATAAAATATATCGACCCTGTGAATGTCTTGGAAAGAGGCTATTCAATCACAACGAGCAACGGGAAAGTAGTCAAAAATTCAGCAGAATTAGTAGAAGGTGATGAGATTGAAACCACCTTGTTTAAAGGGAAAGTGAAAAGCAAGGTGGTGCAAAGTCCAACAAGTGCCGTCCCTGCGGGACTTGATAGGGGAGTAGTTGCCTGTCCGTAGGCTAAAGCCTACGGTTAATAAAGTATAGTCCCTGCGGGGCTGCATCTGAAGCCTTGTAAGGGCGCAATCACTAGCGTAGGGCGTTGCCCTACGGGAACAAATTGAAAAAATATAGAAACTGAAAAAATATACTACAAACATGGAAGAGAAGCAAACATACAAAGCAGCGATGGACGAGATGGAGGGCATCGTAAAAAGGATGGAAGACAACAAATTGGATGTGGACGAATTAGGTCAGAAAGTGAAGCGTGTGTCCGAGCTAATCGCTTTTTGTAAATCCAAACTTCGTGATACGGAAGAAGAAGTAGAAAAAATCCTGAAAACAATAGGTGAATGAGAAACCGGAACTTATTGCTATTAAGCCTTTTAATGCTTATGAGTGTTCATTTGCAGGCAGAGGGAAATGAGGCATTGAAGGTCTTATTGAAACATCCGTCCCTAAAAAACGTTTCTATTGGCATATCGGTAAAATCGGTAAAAACGGGGAAAGAGATTGTTTCCTATCGTTCGGAAAAATCCATGCAGCCAGCATCCTTGGTAAAGATTTTCACTACCGGCTTAGCGTTGAACAAATGCGGGAGGAGTTTTCGCTATAAGACCCTTGTTAGCCATACCGGCACGATTGAAAATGGCAGCTTGAAGGGGGACATCATTATCGAAGCCTCCGGCGATCCGACTCCTGATTCTCGTTTTTTTCAGAGTTACAAATTACTGGAAACAATTGACTCCGCCCTCTTAAAAGCGGGTATCACCGCAATCGAAGGGAGTATCATCGTGTTGCCGAGTGAGGAGCAAGTCAATATGCCTGCATCCTGGGTGTGGGAAGATATATCAAACTACTATGCAGCTCCTCACCGACCTTTCAACTACCGCGACAACACCTATTGGCTGGATTTTGAAACCGGTGAGGCTGGTACACCTGCCAAGTTAAAATCTATCACTCCTCCCACGTTAGGAGTTGTATTTATGAATAATGTCACCGCCTCAAAAAAAAATACCGATGATGCTTGGATATTCGGAGGCCCCTATACAAACACTTTTTACATCAAGGGAACTATCCCTCAAAGACGTGAATCCTTTAAAATCAGGGGTGCGATGTATGCACCGGCAGCGAACTTTATCAAAGAATTAAGTACTAAATTAGCGGCCAGAAAAGTATCCATTAACAATAAAAATATCAGTGATACTCGGCGAACCACCTTAGTGGAGTATAAATCACCGTCCTTAGAAGAAATTGTGTATGCTACCAACAAGAATAGTATCAATTTATTTTCGGAAGCTTTGGGAGCCTTAGTGGACGATAGCGACTTTTCTGGTGTGTGCAAGCGCACCTTCATGCGTATCGGAATTGACACAGCGGGGGTAGCTCTCCAAGATGCTTGCGGCTTATCGCCATTTTCTGCTGTTCCGGCAAGTGTCTTTACGGATTATTTGATATGGGCTTATCGCAACATTGGGAAAGCATTTTTAAACTCGCTGCCTGTGGCCGGCAAAGATATTCCTCTATCACCCTATTCCAAAAATAACGGAGCATTGATAAACAAATTACGTGCAAAAACAGGTTCTTTTTCGGGTGTCCGTTGCCTTGCAGGCTATATAAAAACCTCCCAAAATGAAGAATATTCTTTTTGCATCATGCTCAATCATTGCAGAGGAAAAATCGCTACCATCCAAGATGCCGTGGGACTATTTTTAGCAACCTTGATTTAAGTTCATTCCCCAAGGACATATTACCGTACTCCTACGGTAGAGAAGGGCGCGCTCAATCGCTGCCCGTATAATTTCATCTGCCCCAACTTTCCTTATCTAAGGAGCGGTAATGAATGGCTTCGGCTATGTGTTGCATCGTAATGTCCTGACTGTCTGCCAAGTCTGCTATCGTTCTTGACAATTTGATGATGCGGTCGTAAGCTCTGGCCGACAGTCCAAATTTTTGCATCGCTGTTGTTAACAGGGATAGACTGTGACTGTTTAGCTGACAGAACTTTTTTTGTTGTGACGAATCCATTTGGGCATTGCAGTAAAGACCGGCGTATTCCTTAAAGCGTTCTGTCTGAATGTTGCGGGCTTTGACTACCCTTTCACGGATAGTACGGCTGTCTTCGGCAAAACTTTCTCCTGTAATCTTTTCTAATTCAACAGGCACGACTTCAATGTGCATATCAATGCGGTCTAATAAGGGACCGGAAATCTTGGACAGATATTTTCTAACAGTGCCCGGAGGACAGCTACATTCCCTCGTTGGATGGTTGTAATAGCCGCATGGACATGGGTTCATGGAAGCTATCAGCATGAAGTTGGCAGGGTAATCAACGGACAAGCGAACGCGGCTGATGGTAATGCACCTGTCTTCAATGGGTTGTCGCATCACTTCCAATACACTGCGTTTAAATTCCGGCAGTTCATCCAGAAAGAGTACCCCGTTGCATGCTAAAGATATTTCACCCGGTCGGGGAAAACTGCCACCGCCAATGAGGGCAATATCCGAAATCGTGTGGTGAGGTGAGCGAAATGGACGTGAGGTAATCAGAGAAGTGTTGCGTTGCAGCTTACCGGCTACAGAATGGATTTTCGTTGTCTCTAATGATTCATCCTTTGTCATCGGTGGCAAAATACCGGGCAAACGCTTTGCCAGCATTGTCTTTCCGCTACCCGGCGGACCGACTACGAGGAGATTGTGCGAGCCGGCGGCAGCGATTTCCAGGGCTCTTTTTACATTTTCCTGTCCCTTGACATCTTTAAAATCCAGTGCCGGTGATTCCCATTCATTCTCATGACCTTTCTCTTGGTCAAAAACTGCCGGTTGCACCTGTGATTCCTTTCTCAGAAAAGCAATCACTTCCTTTAAATGAGTGAATCCATAGACTTCCAGTCCATCGACAATGGCCGCTTCATTTGTATTTTCTGCCGGAACGATGATGCGCTTAAATCCATCGGTTTTGGCATGGATGGCGATGGACAGGATGCCTCTTACCGGCACTAACATACCGTCTAATGAAAGTTCACCAATAATCACGCAATCTTCCAAATCAGAGACAGGCAATTCCTCGTTTGCCGCCATGATACCGATTGCTAAGGCGAGGTCGTACGCAGACCCTTCTTTCTTTATATCGGCGGGTGCCATATTGACAATAATCCGTTTTCCTGGAATTTTGGAACCAATCTCGCGCAACGCGGAATCAACACGTTGCTCACTTTCTTTCACAGCATTATCAGGCAAGCCAACGATGATAAACTTGGCTCCCCAGAGGATATTCACTTCAATGGTAACGGTCAGCGCGTCAATTCCGTTGACGGCCCCACTGTAAACTTTTACTAACATGGCATAAATTTTTTAGGTCAAATTTGTCTATAATTTAGTAAAATAGCGGGAGAAAACAAAATTATTCAAAATTTTATCTTATTTTCGCGTTCATGATTTGCCCTATCTTTAACACCTTTACTAAGATGGGAAACTTTAGTAAACAAGTATGAACACAACACAATCTGGTGGTTTTCATTTTTATACGGAGAATTTTTGCGCACAGATGTTACATTTATCTCCTTGATTCGTCATCATAATGTAATAATAAATATAATATGCTGATAAAGAAGATTACCTTAGCGAGTGTCGGCGGTACTGTGACCGATAATGAGGGACGCTTTAGCTTGACAAAAGTGGAACAGGGGGATTACCGCTTAGTTATATCAAGCATTGGGAGTGAAACCCTTATCCTTGAATTGAATGGCTCTACAAAGGATATTACCTTAGATGAAATCCTGTTGGAAGAAGCTGCACAAGCGTTGGATGCCGTGACCGTTACGGCTTCGGGGATACGTAGTCGGATTGATAGAAAGATTGTCTTCCCCTCTGCAAAACAGGTAGAAGTGTCGGCGAACCGGGATACCTACAGAATTTGTGGCAAAACCTGAAGACAGCCTATAGTTACCAAAACGACAAGCAACTATTTAACGCCGCCTTTCGCTACACTAGTGGTAATACTCCCCATCTTGACTATCAGGGCTCTATCTATCGTGTCGATGAGCCGGAAAATGCGTTCCGTATGACCGACCGTACTAGCGAGAAAAACCATCGCCCGGCACTTCTGAGATGGGGCAGACGGAAACGTACTTGTATGGGGAATTTAAGGGGAAAGTGCAGAGATTGGATTATACTCTTGGCATTGGTGGCACTCGTTCGTCGTTCAGACAGCGGGGGGAAGCGTATCACGCAAATTACACCTTCAATCCACGTGTGGTCCTGCAACTTGCGCTACCCGGAGAATCTTCCTTGCGCCTAAAATCGGATGTTCTCAATACGCCGCCGAACTTGTCCGACTTGAATGCCATTGACCAAGAGATAGATGCTTGGCAAATCCAACGGGGAAATCCTGCCCTGAAACCCTATCTTGGCTATAAAACGAAATTGACATACGAAGTAAAGAAAAGCATCTTCTACGGTAGCCTTGAAGGAACTTACCAATTTGACAATCACCCTATTATGAACGAGAAATACCAAGAAGGCAGTACCATCATCAAGACATCTGATAACCAAAAGGACTGGCAATGGATGAGCGCGGAGCTCTACCTGCGTATAGGTCCGATTATTGACATTTTTCAGATTTCGGGAAACGTTGTCGCCAATCATTTTATCAGTCACGGGAATACCTACTCACATTCCTATACCGATTATCCTTATAATGTGAATGTGTCCGCTTCGTACAAGGGCTTCTCAGCGGTAGTCAGTGTGAACAATGACTGGAACTGGGTTGAGGGCGAGGATATGTATGGTGGCGAGAAACGACTCAATAACGCAGACGAAGCATCCGGCGTCATGAAGTCCGGGAAATAAAGGTGCCGTTCAATCTATTGTTAGCTGCCGTGATGTTATTTGTTATTACATAGATTGTTTGTACTTTTGCGCTTTCATCACAAATAATAATCTATGAATATGAAACGAGTGAGCGTATTTCTTATTGCAAGCATGATGCTTGTCGGCTGTGTGCAGCAGTCCAAAGTCCGTGAAGTGTGGACCAAAGAGCAAGCCAACGAATGGTACAAACAATGGGGTTGGCTTCGTGGCTGTGATTTTATACCAAGTACCGCTGTCAATCAGTTGGAGATGTGGCAGGCGGAAACATTCGACCCCGTCACTATCGACCGTGAACTCGGCTGGGCGGCAGACATCGGCATGAATTGTATGCGTGTATATCTGCATCATCTGGCTTGGGAAATCGACAAAGACGGCTTCAAAGCCCGTGTCGGACAGTACCTTGATATTGCTTCCAAACACGGTATATCTACTATCTTTGTCATTTTCGATGACTGTTGGCTGCCAGTCTATCAAGCAGGAAAGCAGCCCGAACCGAAACCCGGCACACACAATTCAGGATGGCTGCAAGACCCAGGCGATTTGCTCTTTCAGGATACTACCTTGATTGCTGAACTCGAAGTCTATGTAAAAGACATCCTGACGACCTTTAAAAAGGACAAACGCATTGTGCTCTGGGATTTGTACAACGAGCCGGGCGGCACAGGTCACGGCGACAATAGTCTTGCCTTACTGCAACAAGCTTTTACGTGGGGCAGGACAGTCAATCCGTCCCAGCCGTTTTCTGCCGGCTATTGGCACGCTAATTTGACCAACTTGAACAAGTATCAGTTGGAAAACTCCGATGTCATCACCTACCACACGTACGGAGATGCGGAATCGCATCGCGCCCTCATCAACGAACTCAAGCAGCACGGTCGTCCGCTGATTTGTACCGAGTATATGGCACGTACCCACAACAGTACCTTTCAGACGATTATGCCGATGTTGAAAGCCGAAAACATCGGGGCTATCAGCTGGGGTTTGGTGGCAGGAAAGACCAACACCATCTTTACGTGGGAAACTCCCTTGCCCAATGCCGAAGAACCGCCAATCTGGTTTTGTGATATATTTCGGAAAGACGGAAGCCCCTACTCGCAGGAAGAAATAGACACAATTAAGGCACTGACAAAATAGTGCCCCAAATAACAACATATACCTATATATAAACCAATAAATAGTACATAAAGATGAAAAAACAGATTATTAGTATGGTCATGAGTATGACCCTGAGTATGACCCTATGTCCTCTTGTCCTCTTTTCGCAGGTGAAAGTGCTCCGGGATGCAAAGAAACAAACAGTAGCGGTAGAAGTAGAGCCGTTGAAGCCTCACATAGAGAACTTTGAGGCTTTCGTATGGCCATCGGAAACACCTTCCGATTGTCCGTTCCCACAGTCAAAAGCCTACAGTCAAATAAAGTTTCTGGGTGTAAAAAGCGGGTTCCACTTTGCGGACACCTGGTATCCGACATGGGGAGAAGATGATATTTTGTATTCACCCTATACAGATGGCGGAGTATGGCGATTGGACGGAAGTTGGGACGCCAGCGGTAGTGCGCCCGGAGGCACTGCCACTACCGGACAGGGAGTAATGGAAGGCAACGACCCACTGAGTTTGGTGGTTTATAGTCTGGGCAAACAATGGGGTTCCGCCACACCTTACGAAGGACGGTATCCCTGTGGTAGCCTGATGTACAATGGCGTGTGGTATTACGGCACCTATTGCCTCGGGCCCGCAGGGAGTGCCAAATATGGCGATATGGTTTATAACTGGCCTTGGTTAGGGCCCTTCGTAGGCTTCCGCACATCGACCGATAGGGAATATGGTGGAACAACATGGGTTGCGTGACGGTGACTACAATGCGCCACTGAAAAAGTACCTGATGTGTGTCACCGACGGTGGGAATACCTGTGCCAAAATGAATACCTACGTCTTGGAATCCGAGTCACTGACAGGGGAGTGGAAACTGGTCACCTACCTGAAAAGTTTCGGTGAGCAGGCTTATTTTGTCAGTATCCCGTCCAAATTTATCAGCAAAGACGGCAAAACGATGTGGATGATGTATTCGGGTAATTATGCGACCAATTGGAATGGGGAAAATATACAGGTCAATCCCGTTGGCAGTCACTATGGCTTAGTGATGCAGAAAATCCAACTGCTGAAGTAAAAATAAACATAATTATTTGCACATTTACTAAAAGTTATATGAATTATTTGATTTAACAGAGGAAAGATACTTTATCCCACCTTCACTGCTTTCTTTTTGAATCTACGCTTCAAATCGTAGGCAATTGGCGTAGCAACTGCGATGGACGAGCAGGTACCAACCGTAATACCAATCAACAAGGCAAATATAAAGCCCCGCAACGATGCCCCACCGAAAATGAAGATGGCAAGCAACACTGCCAATGTCGATAAAGACGTATTCAAGGTACGACGCAAGGTAATATTTAAGGCTGCATCTGTCACTTCGCCCTCATCACGCTTGGGGTATAGCTTGAAATGTTCCCGCGCACGGTCGAAGATAACCACCGTATCGTTAATCGAATAACCTACTACCGTCAGGATTGCCGCTATAAATGACTGGTCGATTTCCAAAGAGAACGGCAATAACCCCGCAAAGGCCGAGTAAACACCGAGAACGATGATTACATTCTGGGTCAAACCAACCACCGCACCGGCTGCATATTGCCATTTCGAGAAACGTACCATAATATACAAAAACATCCCTATCAAAGCAAAAAGTACCGACCAATATGCTGCCCGTGTAATATCCTCTGCAACAGCAGGTCCCACTTTCTCCGAACGCTGACGGTATTTATCCAAAAAGACCTCTTTCGTTGTACCCGCGGGAATATACTGTGCCAAACCTTCATATAACAAGGTCTCTACCTCATCATCCACTTCCACCCCTTCCTCGGCAATTTTATATTTGGTAGTTATTCGTGCCTGATTCGCACCGCCGAATGTTTTTACTTCCGGTGCACTACCATACTTTTCAGCCAAACTTTGAGCAACATCTTCCACAGCCACATCCTGGTCAAAACGAACCGTATAAGTCCGTCCACCTACAAAGTCGATGCCTTGGTCAAAACCCTTCGTGAAGATAAATCCGAGACTAACAACAACCAATACCGTTACGATAGCATAAAAATATTTACGCATACTCAAGAAAGAAATGTTCACTTCCCGCAGCCAATTTGCGCTCATCTTGCTGACAAAAGGCAAATTCTCATTCTTTTTGGTCGCTCTTTCCACTATCAAGCGTGAAATGAAAATCGAACTGAACAACGAAGTACAGATACCTATTATCAAAGTCGTCGCAAAACCTTTGATAGGGCCTTCACCGAAATAATACAAGATGAAACCGGTCAAAAGGGTGGTTAAGTTACCATCAATAATGGCGGAATATGCATTGTTGTATCCGTCTTTGATGGCCAATTTTAAGCCTTTACCTGCTCTTCGTTCCTCTTCGACACGCTCATTAATAAGCACGTTCGCATCTATCGCCATACCCATTGTCAATACAATACCGGCGATACCCGGCAAGGTAAGCACCGCTCCCAGAGAGGCTAATATTCCAAACGTAAAAAAGGTATTTGCTAACAAGGCAATATTAGTAGCCATTCCCGCGCCCTTTGCACTGTAATAGAAGAACATATACGCTAATATCAGTATGAAGGCGATAATGAACGACCACAAACCGGCCTGTATGGATTCCTGACCCAAAGAAGGACCTACGATTTCGTCTGCAATGATACGCGCAGGTGCAGGTAACTTCCCAGATTTCAAGATGTTAGCAAGGTCTTCCGCTTCTTTTACATCGAAATTACCACTGATTTGCGAGCTACCGCCCTTTATCTCCGAATTAACGGTTGGCGACGAAACAACTAAATCGTCCAAGACAATGGCAATGCAATGACCGATATTATCTTTTGTCAATCTCGCCCATATTTTCGTTCCCTCACCGTTCATGTTCATGCTCACAACGGGACTTCCACCTGATTGCTGGTCAAACGACTTGCGGGCATCTATCACCACGCTACCGTCCAATGGAGCTTGACCGTTATGACCGGTCTTGATAGCGTGTAACGTAACAATGTCACCGTTATTTTTCATTTCCCACAGCAAACGCGCTCCACGGGGTAACACTGATTTCACTTGGGGTAATTGAAGGATTGCATTGATTTTGTCAATATCTTTGACATTCGCATAACCTATCGCCGAACCCTTTCCCAATTGGCCTTCGCGGTCTACAGCCGGATTTAATAAGTAGAAAAAGGGATTTTCCTGACGGAAATTGTCTAACTCACTCAAACCACTAAGCGTATCACTTTCCAACTGACTGGCTAAATCACCCTCACTCTCTGTCATATCGGCTGTCAAATCGGCTAAAGTCTCTGCTGATTTGGGTTTTGTTTCTGATTTTAATAGAGCATCGTCACTATTCCCTGCATCCTCTTTATCGCCCTTGGCTGCCTCTTTGGCGGCAGCAGATTTCGCTTTTTCTATGTCGCGGTATTTCTCGTTTATCGTCACTAAATAGGAGTAGAACTCCGAATTGTCGTAAGTCTCAAAAAATTCCAGTGAGGCGGTTCCCTGCAACAATTTCCGCACACGCTGGGCATCTTTTATACCTGGTAGCTCAATATTGATACGACCGGAAATTTCTGCTTTACGAATATTGGGCTGTGCCACGCCAAAACGGTCAATACGGGTTCGTAATATATTAAAGGTATTATCAATCGCTGCATCCGCCATGCCACGAACAACATTGAGCACTTCAGCATTACTGCTGTTACCTTTAAGCTGTGTCTTCAAATTCTGGTTACCGAATATCGCCGGTGAAGCCAATTGCGCTTTCGGGTCAATCTTATTAAATGCCTCTCCGAAAAGGGTCACAAAATCCTTGGTACTGGCGGTGCGCATCTTGATAGCATCCTCAATGGCCCGATTAAAAACTTCGTCTTGACTATGGTTGGACAGACTTTTGAGCACCTCAGCCACATCAACTTCCAAGGTCACGTTCATACCGCCTCGCAAGTCAAGTCCCAAGGGTAGTTCTTGTTCTTTACATTCTTTGTAGGTAAACTTTGCCATCCCTAAGAGATTGTAAACAACCTGATTAGAAATTGAATCTAAATAGGCTCTTTCTTTTTCTTCATCGCCATTGGCATACTTTGTGGCAGCTTTTTCCTCGATATAAGTCACTAAAGAAAATGATAATTGATATACACTCACAATCGTAAGTAAGATAACCAAAAGTGTGATAGCTCCTTTGTTCCGCATGTTAAAATTTATTATGTATTAGTATCTTGTTGTTATTTATTTGAAAACACATTTGTTTGAAAGTGCAAAAGTAGATATATTTTCATTATTGTACAAACAAATTTCATATAACAAATATTTTTACCTTACTTTTTCCGGTTTCATAAAATAATTAACTTCTTTTTGTTGATTCAACAAAATATTATACCTTTGCAGTTCCGAAATCATCAGTTCGGAAACCGTTAGTTCGGAAACCGTTAGTTCGGAAATCGTTAGTTCGGAAACCGTCAGTTCGGAAACCGTTAGTTCGGAAATCGTCAGTTCGGAAATCGTTAGTTCGGAAATCGTTAGTTCGGAAACCGTCAGTTCGGAAACCGTCAGTTCGGAAACCATCAGTTCGGAACTAATGGTTTCCGAACCGCAAAAAATATTTTGAATTATGAAGTTTTACAACAGAGAAAACGAGATGGCAAGGTTGCGCAAAATTCAGGCGCAATCACTTGAAAACGCGCAATTTACAATTGTTACTGGCAGGCGGCGCGTGGGTAAAACGCAACTTTTGTTGAATGTAACAGAAGGCATGCCGACACTTTATTTTTTAATTTCTCGCAAAGCGGAAACTTATCTTTGCGAAGATTTTCAGCAGGAAATCGCCGAAAAACTGCAAATTCCACTGATGGGAAATGTGCAGAATTTCAGTCAGTTGTTCAAATTTTTGATGCAAATTTCCACAACACGTCCGTTTAACCTGATTATCGACGAATTTCCAGAGTTTTTGAATATCAATCCGTCTGTTTTCAACGATATGCAGCGCGATTGGGACACGCTAAAAGAGAACAGCAAAATCAATCTGCATGTTTGTGGCTCGGTCTATTCGCTGATGCACAAAATTTTTGAGGATTATAATGCGCCGCTGTATGGTCGCGCTACTAATTTTTTACGGTTAAAGCCGTTCAAAGTGTCGGTTTTGAAAGAAATTTTGGCGGAAAACAACCCCCATTTTTCGGCGGAAGATTTGTTGGCTTTGTATGCTTTCACAGGCGGTGTGGCAAAATACGTTCAACTTTTTGTAGATAATAAAGCATTGACACTCACAAAAATGCTTGATTTGATGCTCAAAGAAGATTCGTTTTTTATTGCCGATGGGAAAAGTATGCTGATAGAAGAATTTGGCAAGGATTACGCCATTTATTTTACGATTTTATCGGCGATTGCGCGCGGTGAAAATACCCGCGCACAAATTGAAACCATTGTTGGAAAAGAAATTGGCGGCTACCTCACGCGAATGGAACACGATTACGGTTTGCTCGCGAAAGCAACTCCGATTTTTGCCAAATCGAAAACAAAAAATGTGCGCTATGTGATTGAAGATAATTTCTTAACATTTTGGTTTCGTTTTATTTACAAGTATAGTTATATTATTGAAATTCAACAATATGACGAATTGCGGAAAATTATTGAGCGCGATTATGCCACTTTTAGCGGCAAAGTTTTGGAAAAATATTTCCGCGAAAAATTCATTGAACAGGGCGGTATTACCAAGATTGGCGGTTTTTGGGACAAAAGCGGTGAAAACGAAATTGATTTAGTTGCTCTCAACGAAACTGAGAAAACGGCGCAAATCGTTGAAATCAAACGCAATGAAAACCATATTCGTTACAATATTTTGAAAGAAAAAACGGCGATAATGCTTGTGCAGACAGGAGAATTGAAAAATTACGAAGTCGAATACAAAGGTCTGTCAATGGCGGATATGTAAGCAAAAGGAGTTCTACTCATTGGTATGTTCGCGTAGATTGCCACTCTCATTTTTTTTGCTTCTAATTATTTTATACCTTCGCGTACTGATTAATACAGGAAATTAGTGTTATGCGTAAAGTTTTTATAGGCAGTGTCTTTATAAGCAAGGTTTTTATAGGCATCATCTTTCTATATGTATGCTCCACCGGCGACAGTTTTGCCCAAATAGCAACAAAAAGGGATTACGATATCGCAATTGCCGCACATCTGGGTGGTAATGCTATTTATGAGGTGTCACCGGTGGGAAATGATTTTCTCGTCCGGCCTATCGGCGGACTCAAATTCACCATGCCATTTAACCGAACATGGTTTTTCGGATACGAAGTGAATTACAACATCAACGACCTCTCTGTTCCACTGTACCTAAAGCGCAGTTTAAAAAACAAGGATAATTGCATCGTGTTCGGTGCGTATGCAAGCTACCGAATAAAGGAAAATGAAAATACCAATGTATCAAGCGACAATGTATCAAACGGTGGTGCAACTTCTTTGGGTGCCGGCGTGCTCATAGGCTTTGAGCACAAAATCACCTACGACCTGCATATTGCCTTCAAAATCAGTGGCGGTTTAGTAGAACAAGGCGAGCAACTAAAAATTCCCCTTCAAGCCACAATCTCACTCAGTTATGATATTCATCGTTCGGGAGGCTGTGGATGCCACTGAGAAATGGATGCAAACAGTTTTATTTTTATTGGGTTTTATTTAATTTTGTAGCCCATCAAAGTGTTTCCATGTCTCACATACAGCGTACCTTTATATATCACCGGATGTGCCCAATGTTGGTCTGTGCCCATAGTGACCGTAAACTTTCCTTTCACATCGAATTTCTCAGGTGTAGCTTTTACCAACGCCATTTCGCCTTTTTCAGAATAACAGTACAACATGCCGTCATCCGCTATGATGTCACCAATCGCCATTGAATTATCTTTGTATTTGAGTTCCCCCGTTTTCCAGTCCACGCAGAACCAAAAGCGATGGGTATCTCCTGAACCGTAGGCATAATCACCAATTTTCACCATTGCACCAATGCGTGAATCCAAATCTTTCACAAACCACACTTTTTCCACCTTCCGACCGCCGTCCGTCAAGCGCAACATGGTAGAGCCCTTGCCGTATCCACTGGTGATAAGCATCATATTGTTGTGATATACAGGCACATTCGGATGTACACCGTGCTTGTTTATATTCTCAAACGACCAAATTTTCTTGCCGTTGCTAATATCTATTCCCAGCACGTGCTTTTTGGTCATGGTCACAATTTGAGGCACTTGCTGGTCCCCAAGGTAGATTGGTGAGCAATAAGCAGATACCTCACCTTCTCCCGGCGAACTCCAAATCAACTTACCGGTATTCTTGTCAAGGGCGACAATATTATTGTGCTCTCCACCAGGCGTGACAATCAATTTTTCGCCCACAATTAGTGGTGATTCGCAGATTCCCCACATAATATTATCCCCATCAAAATCTTTCAGTAAATTCTTTTTCCAAACAAGCTCGAGATTGCTTGCTTTCAGGCAATAAACCTCGCCGTAACCGGACACCAAATAGATATTACCGTCATTCACGGTCACTGTCCCACGGGTACCGTTATAACTTTTGCTCCATTCGGGACCATACTCTTTTTTATTCAGTAATTTACCCTGTGTATCAAACACATACAAAAAGCCCTTGCCATCCGTCATACCGGTGACATACACTTTGTCATTGGCGATGGCAACTGAGGAATGTCCTTCTCCCAAACCGTCATAGTGCCAAAGAAGCTGCGGGCCACCTGCGGGCCACTGTTTCAATAAACCTGTCTCTTTGTAAACTCCCGTGCGGTCGCCCCGCCATTGGATGTTTTCCTGTGCTGATACCGAAGAAATTGCCGACACTGCCAAGATGGTCGCAATAAATGAAGATAAAAAAATTGTCCGTTTCATATTTTTATGATTTAATAATTTTATAATGTTGGTTAATCGCGCGGACAAAAGTAGATGAAAAATCGGATATTTCCAAGCACGTGAATGAAAAATCAGGGCAATATCACCAAATTTACGGTGACCAACTACCCGTATGGGGTACACTTATTTTTACAAACTGTTCGTTTTCATGTACATAACAAATTCAAATTCCCAGCACCTTTTTCAATATTTGCACGCGGGAGGTACTAATACGGATGCTTTCACCGTTGTGGAGAACGACAGACTGCCGCTCTCCGTAGCGCTCGATGCGGCTGATATGATTCAAATTCACGATGCAGGAACGGTGAATCCGCAGAAAATGCTTGGCGGGGAGCACTTCCTCTGAATACTTCATCGTCTGTTCTTTGAGCCAATGCCCCTCAGCGGTATGAATGGAAACATAATCGCCATCTGCCTGAAAATAAAGAATTTCTTCAAGAGGTATTAGTTTGATTTTCTGCCCGTGACGGACGGCAATTCTATCGAATGGTTGCACCGGTATTGACATGGATGCTGGTGCTGGTGTTGATGATTGCGTTGCAGGGGCGGGTTTTGCACCCGCCCTCAACCCCTTTCTCACGGTCAGCACAAGGCCGTACACGCGAACAAATAGACACCAAAGTAGCGTGATGAAAGCGTGTAAAGGCATCGTGGCAACGAAATCATCGAAATATGACGGAAAGCAAAGATACATCGCCAGCGTTTCAAACCCAATAATACCCGCAGCAAAAATCAGTACAATTGCCCAAGGACGGCGAATATGCTTCAATATCTTCAACATCTTCACTATGGGGGGCAATTATTGGATATTTACACCTCCGAGGATACAATCGACCACGACGAGCAATTTTCTGGACATATCAACAGTTCCCGTCTTGGGTCGTGAGTCGTACACGCCTCCCAATATTGTTCTACCGTGCACAACTTCGATATGCCAGTCCAATGGAGCGGTGATTTCAATGCCTCCGAGCACCGTTTTTATATGTAACCTTGTTTCGCCCTCCGGTAAGGTTGTTTGCCGTAAATCCAATTCAATGCCACCCAGTGTAGCACTTAGTGAACCGCCTTTAAATACAGGGTCAAGGATGACTTGCCCGATACCACTACATGTGCAGTGGTAGTTAATTTTCCCGCCCCTATTTTCTTCTGTACAATCGCAATTCGGGCAAGTGCAGCCGTCCTTATTTTCTTCTGTACAATTGCAATCCGGACAAGTGCAACTGTTTTTACTCCGAAATATATGCTCATGCCTGCTGCCAAACTTTCGAAATATATGTCCATGTCTGCTGCCGAACTTCTTGTAAAATAGGATATTACAAAACAGAACAATGCCCAAAAGCACAAGCAACAACGGCCAATAGGTGCTGATAAACGGATAGTAAAGTGCTTGGCCATCGTAGAGTACTTTCGGAACAAGGAAAAAGGATGCGCCTAAGAGTACGGCGATACCCGCCAAAAAATCGCGTTGTCCGACAAGGGCACTGCCAATGACAAAGAACAACATCGGCCACGAGAAGAAAATGCCTTTCCACATTTCCGGTAGAATGTCCGCATTAAAACAGAGCAACAGCACACCGACAGTCGCCACTAACAAGGCAAACTCTGCACCGTGACTGCTGGTGTGACTATCTTGCTGTCGACCGATAGTGCGCCCCACTTGTTGTACACTAAGAATAAAACTGAAAACAGCCACGAGTGCCACTAAAAAGATACCCAATCTCTCCAATCCCTCCGTATTTTCCCACACACGCAGTAAAATTCCTGCAAACAATGCAGAGCCGACCATCCATACGCAGGTCGCAATAGTTCCTAACAATTTAATAGGTGTATTCATGCTTCTTTTATTTATGGAAAAGTAGGACTTTGCTCAAATGTTATGTGTCCCCTTTTCCGGTTATTACTGCGACAAAGGTAGGCTATGTCATAGTTACTTGCAATAGTAAATCGGTGAACCACCCTATTTTATCCGATGAAAAGGGAAATATTTTCGATAAGTGGCGATAAGTTGGCGATAAAGATGACGGCAAATGGGACAATGAAGTGACAACAAATGGGATAAAGTGGAATTATCCGAGTATAATTTTATCAACAAAGCAATGAGGTGAAAATAAGGGCTTTGTTTGTATTATATTATTTTGTTGGTATTCGTATCCGGAAAAATCAAGGTTGGTTTGTGCTTTTTGGCTTCTTCAAAGTCCATGGAAGCGTAAGAAATAATGGTCACCATATCGCCGGGCACGCATTTTCGAGCTGCAGGTCCATTGAGACAGATTACGCCGGAGTTCCGTTTGCCTTTGATGACGTAGGTCTCAAGTCGCTCGCCGTTGTTGAGGTTGACAATTTGCACTTTTTCGTTTTCGATGAGATTGGCAGCCTCTATCAAGGCTTCATCTATCGTGATGCTACCGACGTACTGAAGGTTGGCCTCGGTAACGATGACTTTGTGAATTTTTGATTTTACAATTTCGATAAACATAGTTTTTTGTAACTTTGGATTATTCTTTGAGGTAAATTTATTATTCAATATGTGTATTATTCGGTGAGTGTATTCTCAATATGTGTATTATTGATAAGTATATTGTCGATGAGTCTGATTTTCTTTTCTTCTTCAGCCGTCTTGAACAGACCTTGCGTATCGTTACCCACATATACAGCAACGCATACTCTTTTTTGCGTACTATCCTTTAAATCAGTAATAATTTGAAGGGTCTCATTATCAACGATTTCCACGTATTCTGTTTCCAAGAATGGATTTCGATTGATTTCGTCTGCAATCCATTTTTTCAGTTTGTTGACATCTGAATTTACTTTCGATGCTGCTATGTTGTCAACAGCTTTTTTGAGGGTCTTGTATATGTGGGAAGCATTTTCTTTTTGTTCTTCGCTGAGAAATTTATTTCTGGAACTGAGTGCCAGCCCGCTTTTTTCACGGACGATGGGACATTCCACGATTTCGACCTTGTATTTAAACAATTCTATTAGCTTTTTGACTATGACAATTTGTTGGAAATCTTTCATTCCGAAAAAAGCCTTATTGGGTCTCACAATATCGAACAGTTTACTGACAATCATGGCGACTCCATTGAAATGTCCCGGTCTTTTAGCACCTTCCATGATGGTCCCGATGTATCCGAAATCGAACTCTCTCATGTCTTTTTGAGGGTAGATTTCTCCAACAGAAGGGTGGAACACCACATCGCATCCCCATTCTTCCAACAGTTTAAAATCCTGTTCGGGAGTTCGCGGATAGCGTTTTAAGTCCTCAGGGTCATTGAACTGTGTAGGGTTTACAAAAATACTGACGACAACAATGTCACAATTTTTTTTCGCGGCACTCACAAGAGAGAGGTGTCCTTCGTGCAAAGCCCCCATGGTTGGCACAAAGCCGATTGTTTTCGCATCGTTCATGTATCCGCCCACGAGTAGCGTTAATTCATTTTTACTGTTTACAACTTCCATATTTTACATTTAGTTCTAAACTGGGGTGCAAGTTTACGAACTATTTTTGAAAAATACCGCAAAATGAAGTTTTATTTTTAATTTTTTTGCTACTTTTGCACTCCGAAATAGATAGCCAAATTCTTACATGGAAAAACTTATACAAACGAATATTGAGCATTTAATAGCCTTAGTGGAACAGGCAGGGGCGGTCATCTTGGGACTTTACAAAAAACAGGACTTGAAAATAACCATGAAGCAGGATTTTACCCCTGTGACAGAGGCTGACAATGCTTCCAATGAGATTTTGACAAAAGGACTGCGACATATTTTCCCTGCTATACCCATTATCAGCGAAGAATCGAATGCGCCTGACTACGATATCCGTCGGGAATGGGAATACCTGTGGTTAATAGACCCATTAGACGGAACAAAAGAATTTATCTCTCGAAATGGACGTTTTTGCATTAACATCGCCCTTGTACACCATACGGAACCTGTTTTTGGACTGATATATAACATTTTAGATAAAGAACTAATATGGTCATTTAAAGGCTCTCCCTGCATACTCAAGCAGGATGGGGCAGTCTCCCCCCTACCAATAAACTTGTCCAAGGAGCCAAAATTCAAAATGATGGTCAGCCGGTTCAATATGACAGAGCAGGAATTTTTATATAACGACTATTTACGAGAGAAAGGGTTTATAATTGAGTTAATTCCCATGGGAGCCTCCGTCAAGCACTGCGAAGTGGCTAGAGGAAATGCAGACCTTTTTCCGAAATATGGTCCGTGCTATGAGTGGGATTCTGCCGCAGGACAAGTCATTCTCGAATCAGCAGGAGGTTTTGTCCTCAATCCAGAAAATAAAACCCCACTTACCTATAACAAAGAAGAGTTGAAAAATCCTCCGTTCATCATGTTTGGAAAAAGGATAGCCGATATGCCGCCAACGAAAAAGAATTTCTTTATTCATAACGTCGAAATCCTTCACTCCGGAAGAAAATAAAACACGCTGTTGGCCCCGTCTCTGTAATTATTTCATCCGACAATCAACCAATTTTTCTTGCGCCATCAGAGATTTTTACCGGATAAATCTTTGGTTCTTTGCCAAATTGAGCGGTAAAGCGGGCGATAGCTGTTTGAATGAAATTGTCGTACTTATCGTCGGCAACCAAATTGATGGTGCAACCACCGAAACCGCCACCCATGATGCGTGAACCAGTCACACCGCACTCTTTGGCTACGTCATTCAAAAAATCCAATTCCACGGTGCTCACTTCGTAAAGTTTGCTCATTCCTTCGTGTGTCGCGAAAACATTCTTGCCAACCGTAGCATAATCCCCTTTCTTTAAGGCGATAACGGTATCTGCCAGACGTTGATTTTCCTGAATGGCATAGGTCGCCCGTTTATAGTCCTCTTCGCTGATGTCTGCTTTTGCTTCATTCAACCAATCCATGTTAGCATCGGCGAGGAATTTTACGTTGTCGTGCTTCTTAGCGATTGCTTTCACCGCGTTTTCACACGACTGTCTGCGTTTGTTATAAGGTGAATCCACTAACTCATGCTTGGTCACGGAATCCACTAATACTAATTTGTAACCCTTGGGATTAAACGGTACGTATTCATATTCCATAGTGCTACAATCCAAGCGTATCAAATTGCCCTCTTTCCCAAACAGGGAAGCAAATTGATCCATAATGCCACAGTTCACACCGCAATAGTTATGCTCTGTTTTCTGGCCTACTAACACTAATTCTTTCTTGTCGATACCGCATTTGAAGATTTCATTCAGACCGAAGGCAAACGTACTTTCAAGGGCTGCCGAAGAAGAAAGTCCTGCACCCAGAGGCACATCGCCGGAGAAAACCGTGTCAAATCCTCCAATCACAGCTCCTCTTTTCTGCATCTCGCGACAAACGCCGAAGATATAGCAAGCCCAAGAGGCAGAGGGTTTATCACTTTCGTTCAGCCCAAATTCCACGGTTTCATTCAAATCTACCGAAGCGGCACGCACTTTCGTCGAGCCATTAGGTTTAATTTCAGCCAAGATACCTTTATCAATGGCACCGGGAAGAACAAAACCACCGTTATAGTCGGTATGCTCCCCAATCAAGTTAATCCGACCGGGTGAAAAATACAAGTCCCCCGAAGTTCCGAATTTCTCTTTAAAGAGTTTATTTACAATTGTTGTTTCTGTCATACTCATTTATATAAATGTAGAAACAAGGGACTATTAAACCATCATCAACACAATTCTTGTCCCTTGCCTCTACCATTTTAATTTTTTTCAGATAGGTATATTTATTCATACTATTAGATTGTAAAATTTGTAGAGACAAGGGACTAACTAAACCTTAACCTTGAACTTTGAAACTTTGTCCCCTGCCTCTACTATTTTATTTTTTTCAGACCGAAATATTTTTATTTACATTTTTAGAGCCTATCAAAGCGTAGTAAAGCATATAGGCCAAACCTGCTATAACAATCCAATAGCTTGCCATATAACCTGCTGAATCGGCAACCAGACCTTGGAGTGAGGGAAGAATACCTCCACCGCAGACCAACACCATGAAAATACCGGAGGCAGCAGCCAAGTATTTGCCCAAACCCTGTACGGCCAAATTGAAAATACTTCCCCACATGATGGAAGTGCAAAGCCCAACCAACACAAGGAACATGGCCTTGATAGGGACTTCAGTTAATCCGAAGGACAAGGCGCCCGTATCAGACGTTTGTAATACAGGTAAAGAAACTTTTGTGGCAATCGGGGCAAAAATAGCGCAAAAAACCAAAACCAACCCAACAGTCGAAGCTGCGGATAGCATGGCTCTACTCGAAACTTTTCCTCCGATACTCGCACCTACCAAACGACCAACTAACATCAGAAACCAATAAGTACCGGCAACAAAACCCGCTGTAGTAGCATTAATGCCACCATCTATCAGGAAATAGTTCATGTACTGTGGCGTACCGACTTCAACTCCCACATAAACAAAGATCGCTATAGCACCGAGTATGAAATGGCGAAATTTTAAAGCACCTGCAAACAATTTAGGTAATGGATCCGTATTTGTTTCCGCTTGAGGCTCGGGTATGTTAACCAAACTCATGATAATAAATACCGTAGCAAAGACTCCCAATGCAATATACAATACGGGGAAAACATCCGTAATTCTTGCTTTTGCAGCCTCACCAATCAAAATTCCCACAAACGCAGGGGTAAAAGTTCCCATCACCGAATTAAAGGAACCGCCTACCTGAATCAATTGGCCTCCTTTATTGCCACCGCCACCCAATGTATTCAACATCGGATTGACTACTGTGTTAAGTAAACACATGGAGAAACCAGCTACAAATGCACCACTAAGGTACACGGCAAAAGCTGATTCGGGAGATGAATGTCCCGAAAAATATTGGATACCTACGCCTACAAATCCTATTGCAATAGCAATCAGGGCTGTTTTCTTATATCCTACCTTCTGCAATAGGATACCCGCAGGGATGCCCATAACAGCGTACGCGATAAAATTCGCCGCATTTCCCAAACTTCCCAAGAAATTGGAAATGTCGAATTGCGCTTTTAATACAATGCCCATAGGGGCTGCTAAATTTGTTACAAATGCGATCATTCCGAAAAGAAGGATCATCATAATGATTGGCACTAACTGACTTTTTTGTTTTGACATAATGATTTTTTTAAAGGTGAATTTATTTATTGATATAAAATTTATACAAAGTTGTCGATTTGAAGGTTTCTCCGGGACGCAATACCACCGAAGGGTACTCCGGATGGTTGATGCTGTCGGGGAAATGCTGCGTTTCAAGGCAAAATGCTGACCTCACGGGATAGTCTTTGAAACCTTTGTTTATCCAACTTTCCGTCATCCAATTGCCTGTATATAATTGTACGGCCGGTTCAGTGGTAAAAGTGTCCATCGCGATGCCCGTCTTGGGCGACACGGCTTTGGCGCAAAAGGACAATTCATTCCCTTGCTTGTTGAGCACGTAAGTGTGGTCATAGCCATTGCCGAAGCGTAATTGTTCGAAATCATCGTTGATGCGCTCTCCTATCGCGTGCGGTGTACGGAAATCCATCGGTGTTCTGGCTACTTGTTCCGGTTTTCCATAAGGGATATTCGTATCATCGGTGGGCAGATAGGTGTCAGCGTTGATGGTGAGCAGGTGGTCGCCAATATACTCATCGCCTGCACCCGAAAGATTGAAAAAGGAATGATTGGTCAAATTGAGGATGGTCGGTTTATCCGTCGTTGCCGTATAGTCAATTTGCAGACCATCGTCGTTGCTCAGCGTATAGACCACTTTCACTGTCAATGTTCCCGGGTAACCTTCGTCGTAGTCTGGCGATATATAGGTTAATTCCAAAGTTTGAGAGTCTTTCTGCACTGCATCCCACACGACGGTATTGAAGCCTTTTTTACCCCCATGCAAATGGTTGGGACCATTATTGACCGCCAATTCGTATTGTTTGCCATCAAGCATAAATCGACCTTTCGCGATGCGATTGGCTACTCGTCCGCACACAGCACCGAAATACGGCTGAGCAGATATCAGATATCCCTCCAACGTTTCATGTCCCAATACGACATCAACATCTTTACCGTCCTTGTCAGAGACTATCAGAGTTACAATTTTCGCACCATAATTTGTAATGGCGACTTCTGTTCCTTTTTCGTTCTTTAGAAAAAAGAGGTCTGTCTTATCTCCCGGCCATATCCCTTGGAAAGCAGCCTGGTACAGACATGATTTGTTGTTAAACTCTTCTGTCATACTCTTTATAATTTATCTGTTGTTAAATTAGATTTTTTTAATGCGCAATATTACAAAAAAAATACGAAAATACAAACTTCCGAAAGAAAAAAATTCATTCAGACACCTTTTTTTGCAATTCCTATTTTCAATTCTTTATTAATCTTTTATCTTAAAAGCGAGCAAAGCCTCTCCATGTCTCACATACAAAACTCCATTATCAATCACAAGATGCGCCCAATGTTGCTCTGAGCCTTTGGTAATACGAAATTCGCTCACGACATCAAATTTTGCAGGATTGGGATTTGCTAAGGCTACTGTACCGCTTTTTTCTTCGTAGATGTACAACATGCCATCGGCAGAAATGATAGAACCTTTTATTTTGCTTTTATCTTCACTCCAAGCAGTTTCGTAACTTGCGACACCGGTATTCCAATCCACAGCGAGCCATTTACCATCACCGTTACCTATCCAGCTGGAACCGTAAATAACACCATTTACCACAACGAAACCACCAATATGAGTATCAAATTCTTTGTTGCGCCAAAGCAGTTTTACTCCCGTTGTATCCTCGTTCAGTTCTACCATAAAGGAGCCTGCATCATAGCCGTTGCTAACAAATATCCGACCATCTTTGAAAAGTGGTGTATTACAATTGATGCCCTCTCTTATTTTGCCCTCTTTATCGAACTTTCTCTCTACCGCCCAATCGTCAAACACCCATTCGATAGTACCAGTTGCAGGATTGACACCATATAATTGATTGTCACCTGTGATGCCCACAATCTGCTGTTTCCCCTTGTGGTTAATCAACAAAGGCGACACATAAGAACCAAAGGCATCAAGAGACTTGGATTGCCAAATTGTTTTACCGGTAGCAGCATCCAAGGCTACCACAGTGGTTTTGCTTCCACCCGGGGAGTAAATCACTTTATTGTCAAATACGAGTGCTGCCTCTGAAGTACCCCAAATTCCAATTTTTCGCTCAAACTCTTTTCCTCCATCAACCTTCCACACAATCTTCCCATTGGCAGTATTGATACATACCACCTCTCCCATGCCACTAATAACGTACGCCTTTCCATCCACAATGGTAGGCGTTGTGCGCGTTGACGGGAAGGAACCTGTCCATGCATGACCATATTCTATATGGTATAAATTCTTTCCTTCTAGGGTGTAAGCGGAAAAGACCTCTTTGTCACCGTCTTCATTGGAGCCTGTTACAAATACTTTTCCACCGGCAATCGTGGGACTTGACCATCCCTTCCCTGCATCCTCAACCGACCACAGAAGTTGGGGCCCTTCCGCCAGCCATGATTTTAGCAGACCTGTTTCTGACTTATAGACGCCATCGCGTTCAAGACCGCGCCAACCACCCTCAGAAGGTCCTTGCTGTGAAGACTCTGAGCACGCACACAAGAAAAATGTGCCAATAGCCAATGATAATAGGCTTGTCTTAGTAGTAGTTGTAATAGTTGAAATTGTTTTCATTTTAAATATAAATTTTATTGTGTATAATATATGTTTAACAGAGGTATGATACTTTATTGTTTATATAATGTTTTTATCTTATTTGGTTTGGCGCTTTTATCTTATGATGTTTTTATCTCATTTGGCGTTTTGTTTTTTTCGTCCTGCAAAAGTAATACGAAAATTTATACAAAAGCAAATCTTTGCTAATAATATTTCAATTTTATCCCTAAATTCACAATTAAATTTTGTAAAAAAAAGCAAAGCGTTGTCAATTACGTACTTGCAACGCTTTGCCTTTTGAAAAAACTTCACTAATTTTGGTGCGACATGGTGTGTCGCAGTGGCATGGAATTATAAATTCCATGCTCTTCCGAGCGGTAAAACAAATGACCGCTCAACTACGACAAATTCAACTCATCGAAAAATTTCACATTCCTGCAAATGCTTGTTCTAACCATTCCAATCGTGCATCCAACCAATTTTTCATGTACTGTATCTCGTTGTCATAGTTTCCCCAGATTGCATAATTTGGCCATGTTTCTACATAGAGTGTGTTCCAACGGTTGTTGTTTTCTATTACCGACCATTTCAGGTATTCTGCATTTTCGTTGATATTGCTAAATATCTCGTTTTTCTTAGACTTGAAATACGCAAAACGAGTCTTCACTTGTGCTACAAAAACAGGGTCTTTGAGTAGTTGCTTAAACCATGCGGCACGTGCTATCAATAAACCGGTAGGAATGTTATTAGTATTGTAATTCACATTTCCTAATCCGATATCAAAATCCCAAAGCGGACCCATTTTTAGTTTTCCGTTTGGTGCAATGTGTAGATAACAACTTGAATACATAGCGGCATCAGTGTTTTTGGTAATCTCATTTATCAAATACCAATCCACAAAACTTGAAATATCCACATATTGAGCATAGCCTGTTTCTGCCTCAAAATTTTCGCTGTACAACAAATTTTCTACATTGCTTACGTAATTCTTTATCCAATTGTATCGTTCACTTCCATATTCAACATCCGGGTCTTTTATATAGAAAAAAAGACGGGGTGTTTCGAAGTAAACATCGCCAGGTTCGAGACGTTCTAATTGGTCAACTTCCATCAAATAGCCGTCATCGGTAACATTCACCCTATCTGTAGCGATTTTTATCTGCTCGCAGAGTTGGTACGTTCCATTATAAACTTCATTGATGAATACCTCTACAAAATGAGTGCGAGGTGTCCATGCCAATTGACTCAAACGTCCCATGAAGAATGACGTTTCGTTGCGTAGCGCAGTTTTGTCTGCATAATTTGCCAACAGTACCCACTCCTTATCTTTTGGCTCACCCAATAGCGATGTTTTTGAGTCAAATTTCATTTTATAGGGCTTCTTAGGCATATTCTTCCACGTAGAGTTCCCACGTCCTTTTATTTTTACAGCACTATTGGTAGTAGTAACGGAATTTTCAACTACACGAATGGTTGCATTCACATAATTATCTTTTGAATTTATTGACGCACTGTTTTCTGTATTGATAAACACAACGGGCAAGTCGGTAAACGACGATATACGTACTGTATATTTTCTGCTCGTTCCACTTGCATTTTGCACTACATATTCCACCGGTGCAGAAAAATCAATGCTGTTTTGCCCGCTTGTTTGCGCCTCGCCATTCACCAAAACTTGTTGCCCATCAAAGGTAAATTCGGGAACGAGAATTTTACTTTCCATAACATGAGGCATTCGTATGGAAATGAGACTGTCACTCTCATTAATATTGCAAGTTATGTCCTGCGCGAGCAATAAAGAATTTACCGATGCCCGAAAAGCGAATGACAGCATACGCGGCAACGTTTCTATTTGCCCCGCTTGCTCAACCTTTATCTGCACACTATTGTCGAGGGTTGTGCGGATTGTAACTTGGGCAGAGCGTGTTTCAAAACTTGTGTTTCCCGCAGCCGTAAGCAGTACGGAAAGATTGTCGCCTTTTTTGCAGGTGGGATTGGCAACCTTCAGCCAATCGGCATCGCTTTCCACTGTACAGTCGTGGCTTGTCGAAAGAATAAGTATTTTTTCTCCACCATTCGGCACGAAATTAACGCTGTCCGTGGATAGAATAAGGTATTTGTCTGACAATCCCATTTGCTTCACGGTAATATCTGTTGTTAATCCCGCGTCTGTAGTAAATGTGATACTGGTTTCGCGAGAAGACAGACTTTCGTTCTCGGCAATTTTGAACAATACCAAAATGTCATTGCCTACTTGATTGTTTCGGTTGGCGTGCGACACTTCGCACCATTCTGCAACGCTATTCACTGTCCATTTGTGGCTGCTCGAAAGTAGCAAATACTGCTCATTGGCAGATGGCGAACAAACAATGTCCGTTGTTTTGGACAGATTAAAAAACGGGTGTTCAGTCTCGTCTTTTCTACAAGAACTAATAAAAAGTAGTATAGCCATGAACAAGGGCACTACATACGAAAAAATTTTTGTCATGTTTTTATTTATTTTTTTCGCCCCCAGCTCCAAGTCAGCGGTTATTTTATAAAAAACAGAAAGCGTGGAACTGTATCTTTTTACCGGTTCTAGAGGCTTCGCATACCTTCCCGCCAAATAAATGAATATAGCCCACGCGACGCGTGAGCGTAACACTTTTATTCTCTGGCGGTTTTAAAATTTGCGAATTTTCTAGAACCAGAATTAAAGCTAACGCTTTCAATGTGTCAAAAAAAATGCGACTTAGCGCATGTGTTGTTATACCATAGGCAATAAAATTATGTTACTACTTTTAAATTATCGGGTACAAAGATATATATTTATCCCTACATTCACAATTAAATTTTGTAAAAAAATAGCAAAGCGTTATAAATTTACACTTGCAATGACTTTGGGATTATATTTCAATTTTATTAGGTTAATTTTTTTTTTAGGTTCTATTTTATATCTTTGCACCCCCAATTGTATAGAAATTATGGGACATAAAAGAGTAGAAAACGTTGGTACTATATTGCGTGAAAAGTATCCTGACTTAAAACAGCAAGAGCAGATAAATAAAAAATAGACAGATGAAAAAAGTAGTTTTAGCTTATAGTGGTGGCTTGGACACGTCGTATTGCGTAAAATATTTGAGTGAAGAATTAGGCTTGGAGGTTTATACCGCTTTGGCAAATACTGGCGGTTTTAGTGCTGAGGAATTGGCGGCTGTTGAGAAGAAAGCCTACGCTTTGGGGGCAAAAAAACATGTTACCTTGGATATTACCGAAGAATATTACGATAAGTGTATTAAATACATGGTTTTTGGTGGTGTTTTGCGCAATCATACCTATCCTATTTCGGTGAGTTCGGAGCGTACTTTTCAGGCTTTGGCGATTGTGCGTTATGCCAATGAAATTGATGCGCAGTACATTGCGCATGGCAGTACCGGTGCCGGTAACGACCAGATACGCTTTGATTTATGTTTCCATATCTTTGCACCGGATAAGGAGATTTTGACCCCTACGCGAGATTTAAAACTTTCGCGGGAGGATGAAATCGCTTATTTAAAAAAATACGGTGTTGAAAATGACTGGAAAAAAATGGAATATTCTATAAATAAAGGTGTATGGGGTACTTCTGTAGGCGGAAAAGAGACCTTGGATTCCCGAACCAACCTGCCAGATAAAGCTTATCCCTCGCAATTGAAAAAAGAGGGAACGGAATGTTTAGAAATAGGATTTGAGAAGGGCGAACTTGTTTCTGTGAACGACAAGAAAATCACAAAAACTGCTGCTATCACTGCGATAGAGGCTATTGCATCGCAGTGGGCGATTGGTCGGGATACGCATGTAGGCGACACGATGGTGGGCATTAAAGGACGGGTGGCTTTTGAAGCGGCTGCACCACTGCTAATCATCAAAGCGCACGAATTATTGGAAAAGCATACCCTAACGAAATGGCAACAATATTGGAAAGAGCAGTTGGCAAATTGGTATGGTATGTTTGTGCATGAGGCAATGTACCTTGAACCGGTGATGCGTGATATTGAAAAATTTTTGGAACATTCACAAAATAGTGTGAACGGTGTGGTGAAAATACAGTTGCGTCCGTATCACTTTGACTTGATAGGGGTTGACTCACCTAACGATTTGATGAAAGCGAACGTTGCTACATACGGGGAGATGAACAATGCGTGGACGGCGGACGATGTGAAGGGATTTACCAAAATGTTGGCCATGCCGCTGATGGTTTACAAAGCAGTAAATGAAAAAATGTAGAAATGACGCAGCGTATCGAAGGCAGAGCCGAACTTTTTGTTCGGGTATGCTGAGATAGCAAGGAATTAGCCCTTTGGGCAAATTGAGAAATGTAGAAATGTAGAAATGCAGGGGCGGGGTTTGCCCGCCCAATGTAGAAATTATGAAAAAGAAGGCAATAAAAGAGAAGAGTAAAAAAAATGACAACTAATTCCTAAATTTCTAAATTCTTAAAGATAGGCAATAACGAATAATGTATCATGATAAAAGCAGGAATTGTTGGAGGAGCTGGTTATACAGCCGGAGAGTTGATACGCATATTATGCGGGCATACGGAGGTGGAACTCAAGTATGTACAGAGTGCTTCGCACCTTGGCGAGAAAATTTCTAAGGTACACAAGGACTTGTTGTATTTAGAACTTTCCTTCACGGATGTTGATTTGCAGGACATTGACATATTATTTTTGTGCATGGGACACGGTGAATCTACCGATTTTGTGAAAAATACAAAAATACCTGCTTCTGTTCGCATCATTGACTTGGGCAATGATTTTCGCTTGCAAGATAATACAGAAGGTTTTATTTACGGGTTGCCAGAATTGTCGCGTTCGTCGCTCATTGGCAGCCGGCGTATTGCCAATCCGGGTTGTTTTGCGACGGCTATAGAGTTGGGACTATTGCCTCTGGCTGCACGAAATGAACTACCAAAAGAACTGACAGTTTTTGGAGTAACCGGTGCGACGGGTGCCGGACAGAAACCTACGGAAGATACCCATTTCAGTAATCGCAACAACAATCTTTCTAACTATAAGGTCTTTACACATCAACATCTAAGAGAAATCAACGAGACTTTACATAAAGCAGGTGACCAGTCAATGAAGCAGTTAGACGAAAAGTTCCCTTTTGACTTGGCTTTTGTGCCTGTTCGTGGTTGCCATGCCCGTGGAATACTCATTAACACGGTGATACGCACATCGAAGTCGAAAACGGAATTGGTGGATATTTATAAAAGCTATTACCAAGAGCATCCGTTTGTTGTTGTGAGCGATGAGCCGCTTTTTATGAAGCAGGTGGTCAATACAAATTACTGTTTCATACATATTTGCAACGATGGGAATAGGATATTAATAACCTCGGTGATAGACAACCTTTTGAAAGGTGCTTCGGGACAGGCGGTACAAAATATGAATTTGATGTTTGGCATAGCCGAAACAACCGGCCTGCGACTGAAAGCAAATTATTTCTAAAGGTTGTTATATTCATCAACAAATCCTTCGTGCAATTTTTTTTACACACTCATTTCTTATTTCCAAATTTTTAAGATACTTTTGTGGCGACTTTTTCGAGTGAGCCTTCAAAATGTGTAATATTAAACCCAGAATATGAGTTCTTCTGTTCTCTTCTTAACAGTCTTCCTTGTGGCAGTCGTCTTGGTATGTGCCGGACTTGGAATAGCCTTCTTATTAGCTCCCAAATCATCCAATCTTCAAAAAGGTGAACCTTACGAGTGTGGTATCCCTACGCATGGCACGTCCTGGATGCAATTCAGAGTAGGATATTACTTGTATGCTATCTTATATCTGATGTTCGATGTGGAGACCATCTACCTTTTCCCTTGGGCAACAGTTGTCAGAGACTTAGGCATGGCGGGATTGTATAGTATATTGTTTTTTGTTTTAATCTTAGGTCTTGGCTTGGCATACGCTTGGAAGAAAGGAGCTTTGGGATGGAAGTAAAGAAAGTACATATAAAAGGTATCTCCTACGCAGATTTTAAGGATAATGAATACCTTGAAAATTACGTGGAAGAAATAAATAAAGCCGGTGTTCCATTGGTTGTCGGCGTCTTAGATGACCTGATAAATTGGGGTCGCGCGAACTCTGTGTGGCCATTGGCTTTTGCTACAAGTTGTTGCGGTATTGAGTTTATGGCTTCGGCAGCAGCGCGTTACGATTTAGCGCGTTTTGGTATGGAAGTAACCCGCAATAGTCCGCGACAGGCTGATACAATGGTGGTTGCCGGTACAATTGTGCACAAAATGGCACCCTTATTAAAGCGTGTTTATGATCAGATGGCGGAACCGAAATATGTGATTGCCATGGGTAGTTGCGCTATTTCCGGTGGTCCGTTTGTTGATTCCTACCATGTAGTAAAAGGTATCAGCGAGATTATACCAGTAGATGTGTATGTACCGGGTTGTCCGCCACGTCCGGAAGCCTTGTTCTACGGACTGATGCAGTTGCAACGCAAAATTAAAGTGGAGAAATTCCTGTTTAAAGGACAAAAAGAAAAAATTGAAAATAGGGGAAAACCGCAGGACCTTGCCCTACGCTAATGATTGCGCCCTTACAGGGCTTGCAGGAGTAGTCCCGCAGGGAATACACTTTATTAACGCGGACTTTAGCCTGCGGACAAATGAAACAAGATGAAACTTCTCCACACCGCCGATTGGCATTTGGGACGAACTTTTTATGAATATGACCGCTGTCGAGAGCATATTCACTTTCTCACAAACCTGAAAAAACACATCAAGGAGTTGGACGTGGACGTATTGCTGATTGCCGGCGACATCTTTGACAGCCCCAATCCATCTGCCGATTCACAGAAAATGTACTATACATTTTTGCGCGAAGTGACTGCTGAAAATTCATCCCTACAAATTGTGATTATTGCCGGAAATCACGATTCTGCTGCCCGCCTCGAAGCCCCCAATCCTTTGCTGGAAGGTATGAATATCACTGTCCGCGGGGTCGTGAAGCGAACTAACGACGACGACATTGACTACTCCCATCTGCTTATTCCTTTGTTTGCTCAAGGGGAAACAGGAAAAATAGCTGCTTGGTGCATGGCTGTTCCCTATTTGCGTCAAGGCGACTATCCACAGGCAGATACCTATTCATCATATTCATTAGGCGTTGGAAAAATGTATAAGTGCTTGTATGAGCACCTATCAGCATATTTGGCTACAATAGGGACGGACAAAAGGAGCCCTATCATCGCGATGGGGCATTTACAGGCCACCGGTTCTGAAATTTCAGCAGATGACCGTTCCGAACGCACTATTATCGGTGGTTTGGAAGCTATCTCTCCCGATTCTTTTTCGCCCGAAATAACCTATACCGCTTTGGGACATTTGCATCGTGCACAACGTGTGTCGGGACGGGAAAATGTCCGCTATGCCGGCTCGCCTTTTCCGATGTCATTCGCGGAAGTAAATAATAAACAGGGTTTTACACTGATAGAAATAGGTAACAAGCAGGACATAAAAATCGCGCATATAGAGATGGAGCCACTCGTGAAACTGTTAAGTATTCCACATCATCCATCGTCCCCATCGTCCCTACCGGAAGTGTTTGACGCTATTCAGCAACTGCCGGACGGAGAAATAAATGCCAACTCTCCCTATTTGGAAATTAAGGTCAAAATTACGGAACCGGAGCCATCCCTGCGCTTTCATATTGAAGAAGCTTTGAAGGGAAAATCTGTGCGATTGGCTCGTATTGTTGCTGCTGTACCGAAAAATGAACATGAGTTAAAAACAGCTGTTTATGAGGAATTGCAGACCATCAATCCCATGGATATGGCAACCGATATTTTCAGACATCGCTTTGGCGGGGAAGAAATGCCCGATGAGATGAAAAAACTCTTACAAACTGTTATACAGGAACTTGCAGTATGAAGATATTAGCCATCAGAGGAAAAAATTTAGCCTCCTTAGAGGATGTCTTTGAATTAGATTTCACGGTTGGGCCGTTGTGTTCCGCCGGTATTTTTGCCATTACGGGACAGACAGGCTCCGGTAAATCCACCATTTTGGATGCCCTTTGTTTACCTCTCTTCGATGATACACCACGAATGAGCCAAGCGAAAGAGAATATCAACGTTCCGGATGTACAAGATAAAACCATCAATCAAAAGGATTGTCGCATCGTTCTGCGGCGGGGAGCAGCTGAAGGGTTTGCAGAAGTAGATTTTGAATCCCTTGGTGGAGAGAAATTTCGCTCCACGTGGTCAGTGAAGCGGGCAAGAGGGAAAGCGGACGGAGCCTTGCAGAATACAGAAATTAGATTAATCAATCGCTCGTGCGGTGAGGAAGTGCAAGGACGAAAAACGGAATTACTTGCCAAAATCACAGAACTGATTGGTTTGACGTTCGAGCAATTTACTCGTGCAGTATTGCTGGCACAGGGCGATTTTGCCACTTTCCTGAAAGCCAAACAATCCGAAAAAGCTGAATTGCTCGAAAAACTAACCGGTACAGATATTTATTCCCGCATTTCTATGTCCATTTTCGAGAAATCAAAGACCGCAGACCAAGACTATCAGTCAATAAGAAAACAAATTCAGGATGTCGAACTACTTACAGATGAACAGATTGAAACCTATAATACCGAAAAGGCTAACATTGAAAAAGAGAGTGCTACGCTGAAAATGACAGAGAACCTGTTGACAGCCAAAATCAGATGGATAGATGATACCGACCTTCTTCATAAAGCGATTCTACAGGCGGAAGCTTCTTTGGCTGATGCGCAAAAGGTACTTATCGAAGCCAAACCGCGCTACGACCATATCGCTCAAATCGAAAGTGTTCAAGAAATTCGCGACACCTTTCGTGAACTACAAGGGGCGAAAAAACAAGTAGAAAATAATCGAAATGGCTTGAAACAGAAAGCGAGCGATTGGGAAGATGTAAGCAAAAAACTCCTAAAAACCGATAGCGAACACAGTATTTTAGTGAAGTCACAAGAAGCCCTTGAAAAAGAAATGACTACCATCGAGCCGATTGTCATTCGAGCAAGAGCCATTGATGTGCAACTAATAGGTGCACAAGCGAATGTAGAAGAAACGACGAAGGAATACGAAATTGCTTTGACGAATAAGGCACAAATTGAAAAGAGTATTCAGAAAGCAGAGAAGGAAAAGGAAGTAAATGAAAAAACGATAGAACAAGAAAAAGAGCGATTAATTCAGTTGCACCAAGAATCGGAACGTTTGAATAATATCCTTTCGGCTGAAATAGTAGCCTTGCGGGCACAATTGAAAGCGGGCATGCCCTGTCCGGTCTGTGGTAGTCTGCACCATCCGACAGTAACGATTAGTAGCGAAGAGAGTCTGAAAGAGGAAGAGTTACGAATGGCTAAAGAGCACAATTGCAAGCAGATTGCGGTGTTAACAGAAACCATTGACAAACGGAAAACGGAAATAACACGTTCCGCAACCCTTTTACAAAGTGAGCAAAAGCTTCTCACAGAAGCCAAGCAAGCACTCACTCAAAAAGAAAAGAAAAAAACAGATATACATTCTATTTTAATAAACCTGCAAAAGGAAAGAAGCAGTCTGTTGGACGGGAAATCCGTTGATGCTGTGGAGAAGAGTAACGTGAACAAAAAGCAGGAACTCGCCGAAAAATTGAAACAAGCCACCGATACTAAAACCAAACTCCACTCACAACAAGAATTGCTAAACGGAGTCATCACCCAAATAAAAAGCGAGACCACCCGTTTAGAGTTGCAGGAAGTTGCTCTGCAACAGGAAGTCGGTCAATGGCTTACCGCCAAACAAGAGAATATGACAGTCATACAGTTGGCGGAACTTTTGTCCAAAGACAAACAATGGACGGATGAGGAAAAAAAGGCTCTGCAAGAACTAAAAACTCGAGAGACATCTCTTAAAGCGACTTTGGAAGAACGAAAACGCAACCTTTTGAAGCACGAGCAATCAGAGATTCGCCCAAGTGATGAATTGGAAACGAAAGTGTATTTATCAGGAAAACAGCAAGAAGCAGCCCTTCAAATAGAACAGTCCACAAAACGTCGAACGGAAATAGATTTGGCTCTGGCAACCCACAAGCAGGGGAAGGAACGTATTAAAATTTACGAAAAGGCATTGTCTGAAAAGGAGGCATTGTCCGAAAATTGGAAAAGGCTCAACGACTTATTTGGCTCTGCAAGTGGTTCAAAATTCAAGGAGATGGCGCAGGGGTACACTCTTGACGCTTTATTATGGTATGCCAACAAACATTTACAGGAACTTTCCAAGCGTTACGAATTGAGACGCATTCCGGACACCCTTGCATTGCAGGTCGCCGACTTAGACATGCTCGGGGATATTCGCACCGTTCATTCGCTATCCGGTGGTGAGTCGTTTCTGATTTCTTTGGCTTTGGCATTAGGTCTTTCGTCCTTGTCGTCCCAGCGAATGAAAGTCGAATCTTTGTTTATTGATGAAGGCTTTGGCTCTCTTGACGTGGAAACCTTGCGTGTGGCAATGGATGCCTTGGAACGCCTTCAAACACAAGGGCGCAAAATCGGTGTCATCTCGCATGTACCGGAAATGACCGAACGCATCACCACCCAAATTCATGTGACAAAAACGAGCAACGGAAAAAGTATCGTTAAAATCAGTAATAGTAAATCTTTTGATTTATAATGAAGGTCTCATTTTCAATAAAAAAGCAGCAGGTCTATAAGCCGGGTTCTGTACCTTGCGGTTTCTATCATTTATCTATGATGCAAATCACTCTACACCTATAGCGACCTACCCCTCGACTCAGCCGGGAAAGCTTAAAACGTCGGTGTACATGGTCTTGCAATTCGTGTGGTGTACGGCTACTCTAATCACTTAGAATACCGGTAGGCTCTTACCCCACCTTTTCACCCTTATTCTGCGGCTGTCCTAAAAACATTCACAAAACGGTCCTTTTCTGTTACACTACAATACCCTCGCGGACATCTTCCCGTTAGGAAGCACGATTCCCTATATTGCCCGGACTTTCCTCCCTCCCTCGCGGGACAGCGATAGAACAGCCTGCTGCTTAAACTTTCAACTTCCAATTTTTATCACTATATTTGCGCCCAAAATTAATAATAAATATTGGGATGACAAGAATATTTTTACCGAGCATTATTATTTATATGTTATCCATGTCTTTTGCAGATGCACAAAAAATAGAGGTCCCTCCACCCGACGATTTTGATGACAAGGCTATCATAGCTCATATCGTATTGCCGGAATATGTGTTTGTGGGAAAACTCGGCAGGAAAGCTCGAAAAGCCTTTGAACGCCAACAAAAATTAGAACGAGATGTCCGAAAAGCATACCCTTATGCCCGCATTGCTGCCCTTAAAATTAACGACATCGAACGGAAAATTGCCAGCGTTAGTGGAAAAGAACGAGACAAAATCGTGAAAACCGAATACAATAACCTGATGAAGACTTTCAAAGAGCCACTCATGAAACTGAAAGTATCACAAGGGAAGATACTCGTCAGATTAGTGCACAGGGAAACGCGAAAAACCTCTTTCGGTAACATTAAAAATTATAAAGGCACCGTCAACGCTTATTTCTGGCAATCTCTGGCCCTGCTTTTTGGCAACAACCTCAAAGCAGAGTACGATGTAGAGGGCAGTGATGCCGAAATTGAAATGATTGTCAGAAAAATTGAAGCCGAAAACGGACTACAACAATGAAAAATATCCAAAATACCCCGCAGGGACAACACTTTTATACCTATATAATTTTAACCTACGACAAAATTAAATTAAAATATGGCAGTAACGTTTGATTCTGTACTAAAAGATTTGAATGCAAAAAAGTACAAACCTCTCTACTTTCTTTGTGGAGAAGAACCCTTTTTTATTGATAGCATCACCCAAAAAGTGGAAGACATTATTCCTGAAGACGAGAAAGCCTTCAATCAAACCATTTTGTACGGCAATGATGTCAATATGACCGCCGTGACAGACTCTGCGCGACGATTCCCGATGATGGCCGAGAGACAAGTAATCATCGTCAAAGAAGCACAAAATATCAAAGATTTCGACAAGCTGATACCCTACCTTAAACACCTGCAATCTACTACCATTCTGCTATTTGCCTACAAAAACAAGAAAGCGGACAAACGCAAAGCCGCCTTTAAGGAATTATCTACTATGTCGGACTGCGTGTATTTTGAATCCGATAGATTGTATGACGACAAGGTGGCTAATTGGATAATGAATTACTGTAAATCAAACAATATATCCATTTCCATCAAAGCAGCCACCATCCTTGCCGATAGTTTGGGTACGGACTTAAGTCGCGTAGTGAATGAAATTGACAAATTATCGCTATTGATACCCCAAGGGACTGAAATTAAAGAGGCATTAGTGGAAGAACATACCGGCATTAGCAAAGATTTTAACATCTTTGAATTGCAATCTGCCATCATCAAATTAGACCATCTCAAAGCCAACCGCATCGTCAATTACTTTGAAGCCAATCCCCTAAACAATCCCTTAGTCGTGACAATAGCGACACTATTCAAATATTTTCTAAACCTTCTAACCTACCACTATCAAAAGAAATCTACCCCCAACTCTCAAGACTTGGCACGGCAATTAGGCGTACATCCCTATTTTATGAAAGACTTTGTCGACGGGAGTAGGATATATGGTGCTGCTAAATGTGCGGAAAATATTCACTTGATGCGCGAATACGACCTGAAGTCCAAAGGCGTTAATAATGCCGGTACGCCGGAAGGAGAACTGCTACGAGAACTCGTCTTCAAAATCATGCATTAATGGTTGTCCTGCCATCCTGTCACCTTTTTTTGTTCGGCACAAAATTTGCCAACTCCCCTACCATATAAAAATATATAGGGGTAAGTAGCATAGAAATAAATAAACATAAATAATAACAACTTAAAAAAATATATCATGGCAACAGGAAAAATTGGTGTTTCTACAAGTGATTTGTTTCCGATTATTAAGAAGTTTCTTTACTCGGATCACGACATTTTTCTCAGGGAAATAATTTCTAATGCGGTGGATGCTACCCAGAAATTGAAAGTACTCGCTTCCAATGGAGAGTACAAAGGCGATGTTAGCGGACTGAACGTGCAAGTGAAAACTGACAAAAAGGCAGGCACTCTGACAGTTTCCGATAACGGCATCGGAATGACCCGCGAAGAGGTGGAAAAATACATTAATCAGATAGCCTTCTCAGGTGCCGAAGAATTTATGGAGAAATATAAAGACGACAAAGCTGCCATCATCGGGCATTTCGGTCTAGGCTTCTATTCTTCGTTTATGGTTAGCGATAAGGTTGAAATCGTGACGAAATCCTATCGTGACGGTGCACAAGCTGTCCAATGGTCCTGCAAAGGCGACCCTGAATATAGTTTAGCAGATGTGGAAAAAGCGGAAGTCGGCACCGACATTATCATGTACCTTAATAAAGAGGAAAAAGACTTCTTGGAAGACAACAAAATCACGGATTTGCTGACGAAGTACTGTAAGTTCCTCCCCATAGAAATTATCTTCGGCAAAAAGAAGGAATGGAAAGACGGTAAACAGGTGGAAACAGATGAAGATAACGTTATTAACGACATCAATCCGGCATGGACACGCAAACCGACAGACCTCAAAGAGGAGGATTACCAAAAATTCTACCACCAGTTGTACCCGATGGCACAAGACCCCCTATTCCACATCCATTTGAACGTGGACTATCCGTTCAACTTGACCGGTATTTTGTATTTCCCAAAGATTGACAACAAGTTTGAAATACAGAAAAATAAGATACAACTATATAGTAATCAAGTTTATGTGACAGATTCGGTGGAAGGAATTGTGCCGGAATACCTGACCTTGCTGCACGGCGTGATTGATTCACCGGATATTCCGTTGAATGTATCGCGCTCTTATCTCCAGAGTGACCGCAATGTGAAGAAAATATCCGCTCATATTACCAAGAAAGTGGCGGATAGTTTGAGTGATATTTTTGCTAAAAACCGCGAAGAATACGAACAAAAATGGAACGACTTGAAGGTATTTATCCAATATGGCATGTTGTCGGACGAAAAATTTGCTGAAAGAGCAGATAAATTGTTTCTGTTCCGAAACACAGAGGATAAATATTTTACCTTAGAGGAGTACGATACCCTTGTAAAGCAGGAGCAAACAGACAAAGACAAAAATATCGTATGCCTCTACACCACTAATAAAGAGGAACAATACACGTATATTGAGGCTGCGCGGGCAAAAGGGTACGATGTGATTGTGCTGGATGGGCAGTTGGATACGCATTTCATCAATTATTTGGAGCAAAAGAAGTCTGACCATAAGTATTTGCGTGTGGACTCTGATACGGTTGATAAATTGATACAAAAAGAAGAAGCACACGCTACCACGTGGACAGAGGCGGAACAACAAGACTTGCGACCGGTATTTTCATCTCAATTACCAAAGACTGACAGCGTATTTATGGTAAATTTTGAGGCTATTGGCGAAAATAGTGACCCGCTGTTAGTGACCCGTTCAGAATTTATGCGCCGCATGAAGGATATGGCACAGATGAATCCGGGTATGAACTTCTACGGTGCTATGGGCGACCATTTCAATTTGATTGTCAATACAGACCACCGACTTGTCAAGCAAATATTGGAGGATGAGAAAAAGGAGATGGGGGAAAAAGTATCGCCTCTTGTCACCCAAATTCACGAAACAGAGGAAAAACAAGCCGCTCTACAAGCGCAACATGAGAACTTAAAAAAGGACAAGAAGGAAGATGAAATTCCACAAGCAGAAAAAGACAGTCTGAAAGAGTACAGCGATAAACTATCCGACCTGAAGTCACAAAAGGAAGCCCTTTTGGATGAGTACGGGAAAGGCAATAAAATTGTCGGTCAGCTGATAGACTTGGCATTATTAGCGAACGGTTTATTGAAGGGCGAAGCCTTAAATAAATTTGTAAAACGAAGCGTGGATTTGATAAAATAGGGGTTAATGGTTAGTGGTTAATGGTCAGTGGTTTATGATGAATAGAAAACGAATACTGATATGATGCAATTTTTTATATTAAAAACAAGTTTCAAGAACGTTGTACTGCGTTCAATATTAGCCATTTTACTTGGAGTAGTGCTGATTATATGGAAAGATGTGGCCTTACAATACAGTGTCATGCTGGTGGGGGCTTTCTTTTTGGTAACCGGTTTAACCTCCTTTATTGCTTCTTATCAGAAGTTTCGCGAGGCAGCGAAAGTGAACGCTTTGCACCCGATTAATGGAATTGGAAGTTCGCTATTAGGCTTGTTACTAATGCTTGCACCTCTCTTTTTTGCACGTGTATTGATGTCTATCATGGGTGCGATGTTTGTATTTGGAGCGATTACCCAATATATGTCGTTGACAGCGACCAAGCAGATGCCCAAGGCTTCCTACCTTTTCCCGACAGCTGTACTAATAGCAGGCATCGTTGTCATTTTCCTGCCTCAGGACAGTGCCAAATTGATAATTGTCTTATTGGGATGCACTGCGATTTTTTACGGTCTGACCGAGCTGATAGGCAAGTATAAGATTAAGAAATTGCGCGAAAAATTCGAGCAATCACACAATATGTCAGGGGAAACTACCGTGGATACTGAATATGAAGAGGTGTAAAAACCTTACAAGAGATTTCCGATAATGATTAATTATTTTTTCAGGTGCTATTTTCGCAAACGGTGTCTTGTCCCGCAGGGACAGTACTTTATTAACCGTAGGCTTTAGCCTACGGTATGGGAGTATGTATGATGGTATAGTCCCGCAGGGAAGACACTTAGACACAGCACAACAAGTGCCGTCCCTGCAGGACTTGCTCGGGCGGGGTAGTTGCTTGTCCGTAGGCTGAAGCCTACGGTTAATAATGTGTAGTCCCTGCGGGACTATCTCTGCAAGCCCTGTAAAGGCGCAATCACTAGCGTAGGGCAACGCCCTACGGGAACAGATTGAAAAATATAGCACCGGAAAAAATAATTAACCGTTTTTGTGCGTTTGAATTTTTTTTGCGCACAGATGTTACATTTATCTCCTTGATTCGTCATTATAGTGTATATGCAATTAAAACAGTTCAAATCAGTTATTATTCCGCTACGGGAAACTCTTTTGTTCCATGCTTTGAAGTGGCTGCGACAAGAAGAAGATGCCGAAGATGCGGTACAGGAAACCCTTCTTCGCTTGTGGAATATACGAGAGAAATTGGACGACATTGCGAATCCTGCTGCTTTTGCGATGCAGATTACGAAGAATATATGTTTTGACCGTTTGAAATTGCATAAGGAAAATACAGATGCCGACGATACACATTTAGGTGCACACGAGGAAACACCTCACGTAGAAGTGGAAAGAAAAGATGCCGTCGCATTTGTGAAAGGTATTATTGAACATTTGCCGGAATTACAAAAGGCCATCATCCGTATGCGTGATATTGAAGGGTACGAATTGCAGGAAATCGCCGACATCACCGGAACACAGATTAGTGCCGTGAGGGTCAATCTCTCACGGGCACGAAAAAAAGTACGAGAACTATACTTGATAGTGAACAGTTGCTAGTTGAAAACAAATGAATACAAGTAAAATATTCATGCCGCTAATAGACACATAAGCGACACACAATAGACACACAAAGGAATGATTTTTAATAAATTATGAAATTAAATAGATGAAAACAGACACAAAGCAACACATAGAAGCATTGATTGAACGCTATTTCGATGGCTTGACGACTTTGAAAGAGGAAAAGTGGCTTCGAAATTATTTTCAAACGGCGAATGTCTCCGAAGAATGGAAAGGCTATCAGCCGATGTTTCAGTTTTTTGCTGCTGAAAGGAAACCTATACGTAAAAATACACGAATGAGAAATGTTCGTTGGGTTAGTATGGTAGCCGCAGCATCGGTGCTTCTTGTGCTCGGTTTAAAATTCGCTTTTGAACCTCCAACCGACATCCAAAATGCGATGCCTGCATATTCTTTGGCATACGTGAATGGGGAAAAATATACCAATATCGACCGAATAAAATCCGAAGTTGTGAAGACCTTAGAGAATTTTGCAGATAAAGACGAGGATGTTTACTCGTCACAAATAGAAGCAATAGACTTCTTTTTAAAGAAATAAAATTGAGAAATAAAACGGATGTGCTGATGAAAGTACGCAAAATAATAATTATGAACAAGATACGAAATTTACTCATCCTATCGTTTTTTTTACTCCCTTCATTGTGGAGTAGTGCACAGGAAGGTTTGAATATCGAAAAAATATTCAACGACTATGGCAAACAACAAGGTTCCATTTTGATTGAATTAGCGAAAGACGTGTTGGGCGACCATACGAAAATAGAAAAATATAAAAGCCTGATTATCACTTCTTCACCTTCCATTACCGATGCTACATTGGAGGCAATCAAAAAAGACTTGGACCGAAATATACCTTCCGGCAATGCTTTCACATTGATGGAATCGAAAAAAGATGGCAGTATAGAATCAGCATCCTATACATTGGGAAATGTTCATCATTCAAATTTATACGACTACATTCTGTTCAATAACAAAAATAACAAGCTGACAGTCATTTATATTCGAGGAAAATTTCCTCCCGAAGATTTAGAAGATGAATTATTAACACTCAAAAATTTATTTATTCACGTCAATACCAAGAATAACAAGTAAAGCCAATATAATAATAATAATAAACCAAAATAATAACATTATGAAGAAGACATGTTTAGTAGCTACTTTATCGTTTACTGTTTGTACGAGCATCCTTTTCACCGGTATTTCTAAGCCCATTTTGGGTCAAGAAATTGAGCGAGAAGTTGCTGAAAAACAAAGTGAAATCGCAGTGATAGAGAAACAAAACATTACCGCAGTGACAAAGAAACAAAACATTACCGCGGTGGCGGAAAAACAAGACACTACCGCAGTGACAGAAGGTAAGAAGGGTATCACAAAGAGTATCGCCTTTTTGGATGGCTCAGTCTATGACCTTACACTTTCGTGGCGACCAAAGCAGGAAGAAGAAGGTAGTTGGAGGGCGACGGAGTCGCATTGGGGAGGATTCGGTTTCACATTCTTGGAATTGGACGGTCTCAAAGATGCCAAATTGAATTACGGGAAGTCCTATTCCATCAATTGGAATTTGTTTGATTGGAATGTTGCTCTTAGTCCGCATTGGTTATTTGTCAGTGGATTTGGTTTTGACTGGTCTCGTTTCACGTTCAAAGGGAATACCGGTTTGTGGGAATACAATGACGGCAGTGCTCAATTTGTGAAAGATGAACAAGACCGTAACTATGCGACCAATAAATTGGGGCTTTTTTATTTGACGGTACCCATATTATTTGAATATCAAGTAAGAGCAGGTGAGCATAACGTGTTTTTCGTGAATGGTGGTGTAGAAGGAATTATCAAGGGATATGGCCATTCAAAGTTGGAGATAAGGCAGCTCACTGACGGGACGGAGTATCACAAGTTCAAGAATTTGAATATTCGCCCCATCAATGCGCGCATTTGCCTTCGTGCCGGCTTCAATAGTTTTAGCATATTCGGTTATTACCAACCTTTGTCGATGTTCGCCACAGGAGAAGGTCCCGAGGTATATCCTTGCGGAATAGGACTGATGTGGCATTATTAATGAAAGTCGGCATAAATATTTTTCTATTTTATTTTCTGCTAATGAACAAAAAAAGGTTAAATTTGCAGCATAATAAAACAAGATGCTCCAGACAAAAAATGCAATTATAAATGTTGCAAAGAATTTATTCCGCAAGATGAGTGTTCATAAGGCTACCATGGACGATATTGCTCATGAAGCCAAAATGAGCAGGCGTACTTTGTATATGCACTTTAAAAGCAAAAAAGAGATTTATAGGTACGTCGTTGAGGATGAGGTAGAAGAAATTAACCGCAAACTGCAAAGGGCCGCAGATTCCAAACTTCCTCCGGATAGAAAATTACGATTATACATCATCAATCATTTCAATATCATTGATAATCTTACACGTAGCAATAAATACATCCGCTTCGACTTCCTTTTCAACAATATGAGTGTCGAGCAATTGCGCAAAGACATTGACCGCAAAGAAATAGAGTTGTTGAAGGGCATTTTGAAAGAAGGAAAAGAGAGTAATCTGTTTAAAATCAGCGACCCCGAAACTTTTGCAAAAAGTTTATTGCTGATGTTTAAGAGTTTGGAACAAGCCTTTATCCTTGCAAGCAGCCGGAGTCGAAGTTCCGCAGATATTCTGGAATATGTGGATTTGCTATTTTATGGCATTTTGAAACGCTAAGTCGCTGGGATACTATCCTACACGACATCTTGAAACGCTAAGCCCCTGTAATGCTACCCTACTGAGACAATATACATTTTTTCTATATCCCACTGTTTAATCGCTAATTCTTTGATTTGTTGCGGTGAAATATGTTTGATTTGTTCAATAACGGATGCATAAAAAGTATTATCCAAGCCGTAGAGAAGTTTGTTGCGCAATGCATCTGCTTGGGCAAAAACACCGTCCAACTCCCGTAACAACTCACCGTATAAGAAATTTTTTACGGTAGAAAATTCTTGAGCACCGATGAGGGTTTGCTGCAATGCCTTGATTTCCTTGATTATTTCTGTCGTTGTAGCCTCCACAAATCGGCTGTTTACATCCGCTGCGATACACCAATACGAAGATAGCGGGAATATAGCATTGAAGGAATTAATCCCATACGTGTAGCCCTTTTCTTCCCTGATATTTGACATGAGCCGTGACCCAAAATAGCCACCCAGTACGGTGTTCAACAATAGGAAAGCGGCATAATCCTTGTCAAGAATACTCACACCTGTTGTCCCAACGCGAAGGCTTGTCTGCTGGGCATTTGATTTATGGACGTGGTATGTGCCAAAAGGGGAAGGAGCGAAAACTCGGTGCCCAACAATTGGCTGATTATCTGTATCTTTCCGACCGCTTAGGTTTACGTCTATGTTTAGGTTTAGGTCTATATTTGCGGATTCTCTCCGACGCAGTGCGCCGAAGATTGTTTCTGTTGTTTGGAGGAGCGTGGGTGTAATATTTCCCGACAGTATGATTTTACAATTCTCGGCATGGAAATACTGCTTATAAAATTCTTTAAGAATCTCTGTATCAATATTATCATAATCTGCTTCAGTAAGGACTTCTGAGTATGGGTGTGAGGCACCGAAAAATAGACGGGCGAATTCTTTTTGTGCCAACCAAGCGGTTTTTTCTCTGTCACGTAGAAAAGACTGCTTTTTATTTTTCAGAAACACAGTCAATTCCTTTTCAGGAAAGACGCTCTTCGTAGCCATTTCTCCAAGCATGCCAATCGTTTCGGAAGCATATTTATTTAAGGACAACAAAACGATGCTTGAGGAATGTTTTCCACACGCGAAATCAACATAAGCACCGTAGAAATCAAATACTTCTGCAATTTCGGTTGAGGCATGTTTTCGTGTACCTTCATTCAGCATATTGACCGTTGCAAATGCAACAAGTGGTTGCTGTTGGTAATAAACTCCTGCCTCAAAGGTAAGGTCAATGCGGAAGACCTCCTGTTTGGGGTCGTGCAACACGAAGAGTTCCACCCCATTAGAGAGTATTTTGTGCGCATGAGCCAACAGAGTGGGGAGTGAAACGACGGATGTAGGAGGAGCGATTTGTCGGTTAAGGGTGAGATTCATTGTTTTGTGTTTTTATCATTTCTCTTTTACTTTTTGAAGCACGGATTATTTTAAGTACAGCAAAGTAGTAGAATTATCGACCTTAAAGAGATTTGCTGCGGTTTCTTGCAGGTCGGCGACTTTGATTTTACCGTAAATTTCTGCTTCATGATTGACTAAATCAGCGTTCCCTAAGGCTTCAAACAAGGCAAGATTGCTCGCTTTGTTTTGATAACTAATTTCTTCGTATTTGATACGTGCCTCTGTTTTGTTGATGACTTTTTGTAATTCTCTTTCTGTGATTGGTTTACGGATAAAATTTTCGATTTCTTCAAGGATACCCTGTTCAGCGATTTCCGGCTTTATACCCTGAGAGATTTTTCCACTGAATACGAACAGTCCCGTATCAAACTCCCCGGTAACGTAGGCATCTATGGAGGAAAACAGTCCACGTTCCTTGACTAAATTGCAGTAGAGACGTGACGACTGACCGTTGGATAAAATGTCGGAAATCAAATCACAAGCGTAATAATTATCTGAAAACCTCCCTCCGGTATGGAACACCTTATATATAGCGTCTGCCGGTAGCTCTTTATTATTTCGTTCCGTTCTTCTTTCCTCTGTTTGTGTGGGCTCTGTAGCGGATATTTGTTTTTCTTGTTGTGGAGAGGGAATGTCAGCAAACCATTTTTCCACCAATTGGAAGGCTTTTTCGTTGTCAATATTGCCACTGATAGAGATAATGGCATTGGTTGGTGAATAGAAGCGCTTGTAAAATGCGGTCACTTCCTCAAGAGTGGCTGTTTCGATATGTTCCGGTGTTTTTCCGATTACCGGCCAAGCATAAGGGTGCTTTTTGTAAGCAAGTGGTCGCAAATGCAACCACACATCCCCATAAGGAACATTAAGGTAGCGTTGTTTAAATTCTTCAATCACGACATTGCGTTGCACTTCTAAGGCTTCCGGCGAGAGGTTCAGCCCGAACATTCTGTCTGATTCGAGCCACAGAGCTGTTTCAATGTTTGTCGCAGGAATATTAACGTAGTAATTGGTGTAATCGAAAGTCGTGTATGCGTTGTTCTCACCACCGGCCATCTGTATTTCATAGTCATAATCGGGCACATTAACAGAGCCGCCAAACATCAAATGTTCAAAAAGGTGAGCCAGTCCAGTCCTATTTTCAGATTCATTGCGCGAGCCGACTTTGTACAAAACATTCACACAAACAAAGGGAGTACCCTTATCCGTGTGACACAATACGGTCAAGCCGTTTTTCAGAGTGGTCTTCGTGAATGTAATCATTCAATATTTGCTCAGTTTTTGTTCAGTATTTATCCAATATTTGTTCTGTATCCTTTTTGTATGATTGTTGGAAGGCACAAATTTAGTAAAAAATGAGGATAATTAAAGCAAAACATTTACTTTTGTTCCATTTACTAATGGAACTTACGCATCCGAAGAAAAAAGTATCGTGAATTTACAAAAGTTAAAAGACATACGCATAGAGGATTACACCTACGAACTGCCCGATGAGCGTATCGCTCGCTTTCCCATAGAAAATCGTGCACAAGCGAAACTGTTGATATATAAGGACGGAACGATTGACGAGAACACCTTTTCTCGTGTCGGCGAGCACTTGGAGGCCGGGCAGACATTGGTTTACAATAATACAAAGGTCATATATGCACGTATCTTCTTCCGTAAATCAACCGGTGCTACGATAGAAATATTCTGTTTAGAGCCGTTCACTCCTTCTGATTATGTGAGTAATTTTGCCCGCAGAGGAAGTTGTGAGTGGAAGTGTTTGGTGGGTAACTTGAAAAAATGGAAAGAGGAAACCGAAACGCTCTGTCGTTTTTTTCAGTATGAAGGAAAAAATACGCAACTCTGTGCCCAAAAATTGGGAGCCGATAAAAACGGTGAAGCGGTCATTCGCTTTACTTGGCAGGCAGATGCCTGTTTTAGTGAAATCTTGGATGCATGTGGCGAAATACCCATTCCACCGTACTTGAATCGCAAAGTAGAGGAATCTGATAAAATCAGTTACCAGACCGTCTATTCCAAAGAGGAAGGCTCGGTAGCAGCTCCCACCGCAGGTTTGCATTTCACACACGAGTTGCTTGCTCGTCTGCAACAAAAAAATATTCAACTCCAAGAACTGACTCTACATGTCGGTGCCGGTACCTTCAAACCGGTAAAGTCCGACAAGATAGGGGAGCACGACATGCACACCGAACACCTGCTCGTTACAAAAGACATTATAAAACAATTATTGGCTTCCAAGCACGGTATAATCGCCGTCGGAACAACGACAGTAAGGACCTTAGAAAGTATCTATTGGATGGGGGTAAAACTACTCGAAAAAAAAGCGGATTTTAACAAGTTATCCCAATGGGAGGCTTACGAACTACCATCCACGTATTCCATCTACGACTCCCTGACGGCACTTTTGCAGTGGTTTGAGCACGAAAAGGCGGACACCCTGAAAGCCCTAACCACCATCATCATCGTACCAGGTTACAGTTTCAAGGTGGTGGACAGCTTTTTTACGAATTTCCACCAACCGAAAAGTACGCTGCTACTCCTTGTAGCTGCCGCTATACACATGGATTGGAGAAAAGTCTATGATTACGCATTGCAGCATAATTTCAGGTTTCTAAGCTATGGTGACGGAAGCCTTTTAACAATAAAAAAAACGGATGAACGTTGCAGCAACAAAGTCTAACCTTGTTCAGACAGATTAACCAATAATATGAATTTATCACTTCCCCCTTTTGAATACAAAGTCCAAAAACGGAATAATATAGTTTTCATTTACGATATTATTCGCAAAAAGTACATTGTCTTGACACCCGAAGAATGGGTGCGGCAGCATGTCATTCATTATCTGATAGATGTGAAGCATTATCCTGCTGCCTTGATAGCAGTGGAAAGGGAAATCGAATTAAACGGCTTAAAGCGGCGTTATGATATTGTCTGTTACAATAAGTTAGCAAATCCCGTATTGATTGTAGAATGTAAAGCACCTTCGATTACTTTATCACAGACAACTTTTGACCAAGCCTTTGAATACAATACGATTTTAAATGCAAAATATGTACTTATCACCAATGGTATCCGGCATTTATGTGGGACAATCGGTGAGGATGGCAAGTTTAGACTATTAGATGAAATCCCCGAATATGTGAGAATTTAGGTTAATTATTTTTCAAGTGCTATTTTCGCAAACGGTGTCTGAACAACCATGATTAAAATTGTTTTGAACCACGATTTTCACAAGATTAAAGGATTAGCAAGATGAATAGGGATATGAATATAGGATGAATGCCCTACGGGCAAATAGTTCATTGGGTGGGATGTCGTCTTCTATTGACATGAATGCCCTACGGGCAAAGTCCGTTAGGACTTGCATATCAATAGAAACAATGATACCTACCAACACCTTTCCCCGTTAGGGGATACACATGCTTTCCAATGTGAAACCTCTACGAGGTTTTGGGGGGTGTGGATGATATGTTTTCTATTGACATGAATGCCCTACGGGCAATTATAATACGGTGACCTCCTACCCCACAGGGACACGGCTTGCAAAGCCGCGCCAGCGAAGTAGATGGTACTAAAACTTAAAACCAAGTGTCACACGTGTCTGATTATTGGCATACGTATTACTTATATCAGTTGCGCCCGGATAGAAGACTGTTTTATCTTTTCCGACAAGATGTGAGTAGGAGGCATCCAAATACCAATGTTTGAAATTCAACCCGAAACCACCACTGACAGCGCTCAGGTCATTACCACCGGTAATTGACGGAACGGTATATATCTCGTGTGCTGTATTGTCCTTATAGGGAGATTGTTGCCAATTGTATCCGGCTCTCAGGCTAAACGTGCTGTTAAGGCGAAATTCCCCACCGATACGGATGTTATGGGTAGCTTGATACCATTCGCTGATGTTTTGATTTATCCCGATATCATCGAACTCGGGATCATTCGCATTATTATAGTTCATAGACGAGTAGTCAACATATTCATAGTCCATGCTGACAATGAATTTCTGGGCAAGTACGGTGGAGGCACTCACTATTGCCCGCCATGGGGTCATCATGCCCACTTTCTGGCTCCAGGCTCCAGGCTCATCTTCGTAAGAATAAAAATCATATTCACTAGGTACTCTTAGTGTTGAGTACATAGCAGGGTCGTAAGTATAATCTATTGTGTACCACGTAGGTGTGTGGAATGCAAGTCCTAATCTCAATTCGGGTATAGGCTTGTAGATGGCGCCGACTTTCAGATTGACACCGGAACCGGTTATTTCCTGATATTCACTTCTTTTAAAGTAGTCTAAGTCATATTCTGCGGATGCAATTTCAGTATAATACGAGTTGAATTTGTAGCTAATAACTTGAGTACCGATAGTTGCGCCTAAATAAAGCTGATCTAAATAATTAGCACCGAAGGATATCGCGTATTCACCTTGATAGCCATTTTCCATTATTTTTTTTTCTTGGTTGACATACTCTTGTACGCCATCATATTCTTTTAATATGGAATAATAATTAGTTCCATTGTAGCGAAGCAAAGCGTAGGTGTCCGGTCCGACATAGTAAGCTTGGTCAAGGTCAGAACCCTGCTCGCCCCTGTTCGCTCTATCTACATAATAATCCAACAGAGAACTTTCCGAATTGTCAATTTTCTGTTTAAGTGTTCTATTAAAACTGTTCAAATGTGCATAATTGAAGGCAAAATTAAACGCTCTCCACTTATTATCTTCCGTTTCCGGCATCGTAAAAGCAAAGACAAATCCGAGATTGGCTAATTGTACGGATGGTCTTTTTGAAGCAAGTTTGTCAGCCGTATTCGTATTCATATTAATCAAGGGGGTAAAATTAAGGTCTGATTTGCGGTAAACGCCGATACCGGCAGGGTTTCCGGATGCCGCCGATAAATCTCCTCCCAACGCACCGAAAGCACCACCCATTGCGGCGGAACGTGCTCCACCATTATTGTTTATTCTTGAAAATCGTAAAACGTCTTCTTCAAATTGTGCAAAAGCAACTTGTACGAAGAACAAAAGCGGTATGAGTATGTAATTCTTTTTCATGATTTTTATTTTTTTTGTTTAATTTTTGTGGCTAAACTGTCTAAATTGTGGTTAAACTATCTGAGGCCTTAAATATTATCTTCTGCCACCGGAACGGCTACCTCCACCGCCTGATGAGCGACTACTGCTTGAGGAACTGCTACTTGACGGGCGACTGCTACTGCTTGGCGAGTAGGAACTGCGACTACTGCTGCTGGGTGTATAGGAACTACGGCTACTACTACTACTACTACTACTGCTACTGCTACTGCTGCTGGGTGTATAAGAACTTCTACTTGTTGTTGAACTTGACCTATTATTATAGGTAGGTCGCTGCGATGTTGCCGACGATTGGTTGTAGTTTTTTACAGTTCCCGCATTACCGGTAGTTGTTGAGCCTGAAGGTCTGGTGTACGTACTCGTTTGAGTGGCAGGTCGCGTCGCTGTTGTTGTTGTCGTTGTAGCTGCCGGTTGGTTTTCCGAACTTGTTGGGCGTGTATTCACTGTTGTTGGTTCTTGGGGTGCCGCTAAGTCATTGTTGGAGACAATGGCCTGTCGGCTTTGCGTTCCGCCTGCCGAAGTGGAACTGTACCTATTTGTTCTACCTGCACTACTTGGCCGCGAAGATGAGCCTGAACTGCTTGGTCTTGTAGTTGTACCCGTGCTACTCGGTCTGGTAGTTGTGCCCGTACTGCTCGGTCTGGTAGTTGTACTCGTGCTACTTGGTCTGGTCGCTGTGCCGGTGCTGCTTGGTCTAGTTGCTGTACCCGTGCTACTCGGTCTGGTTGTTGTGCCCGTGCTGCTTGGTCTAGTTGCTGTACCGGTGCTGCTTGGTCTAGTTGCTGTACCGGGACGGGTTGTTGTGGCAGTTGGTCTAGATGTTGAGCTGGGGCGTGCTGCACTGGGTCTTGTGGATGCTGATGGCCTTGAGCTGCTGCCTGGTCTGGTGGATGCACCCGGTCTGGATGACACGCTTGGTCTGCTCGGGCGTCTATCGTTGTAGGATGGGCGATGGCGGTCGTTATGATGGTTATTACCATAATAGTGGTCGTGATAGTAGTGGTGACCGTGGTGTCCGTGATGCCAATACCAATAGTCGTTGTAGTAAGAGTGATAGTACCACGGTGTGTAGTACCATGAATTATAATACCAGGGGTCATAAAATCCGTATCCTACGCCGACACCAACACCTAATCTCCAATTATAATGGGTATCGAAAGCCCAACTATTGTAGTAGGGACTGTTCCATGTAACCGTCCAGATATGTTTCGGGTAGGTACCGAAAGCCAAGGTGGTGTACAGATTTATATTCGATGGTGAGGGGAACCACCAGAAACGTCCTTGGTCAGTATAAACGTTCCAATCGGGGTCGAATGAGAGATTCATCGCGATGTCGCTGCCATTGGCAGAAAATCCGAAACCGTTGGGATACATATTTATAATACGTATAGCCTCACGCAAGTCCCTTTGAGTACCGTCAAAACCGTTTATCCAATAACCAGTGTTCTGATAGATGACCGTATTTTCCATGGATTCATTGTTTTCCAGCAGATATTCAGATTCATCCATCATCTGTTGCATGGAAACGTCCTCGACTACCCCATTTTCACGGTTAATAACGGGCGTAGCACCTTCATAAGTTTGGGTACGCGCCGTGTTTGTTGCCGTGTTTTTTGTTGAGACGAAAGTGAGTGCATCATCATTTTCAACTCCCTTTTCTTTTGCCACCAAGGATTTCTTTCCTGGAATGTAATAAATATCATCTTCAACGACACTATTCAAGCCCATCATAGGTGAACAAGCACTTTGCAGGATGAAGAAGGTGAAAATGACCGAAGTGAATAAATAATTTTTCATGGCTTTAAAATTTAATTTAATAACTCTATACCTTATATATCAGGATGCTACCTGTATCAATTTTGTCTGATTCCGATGCTACCTTTATAAAACTTGTCTGGTACTGTTGATTTCAAGCACTACAAGGTTCATTACAAAAAACATGCCAAAGGCAATGAGGTAGAATGTTAAAACTTTAATTTAACATTTGCGACTTGAATGTGCGATATATACGAGTTACCTGAAAAACTTAATTGATTTTATGCTCTAAAATTTAGCTAAACTATTGTCAGCCTAAAAAAATAGTTGTAATTTCGCCGCCGCTATGTAGTGCGGTGCAGTGCACTTTAAGACAACTAAACTTTTTTCGATGAAAGCAGTGATTTTAGCAGGTGGATATGGTTCCCGTTTAAGCGAAGAAACCAATGTAATTCCGAAGCCTATGGTCGAAATAGGCGGAAAGCCCATTTTATGGCATATCATGAAGACTTATAGTCACTATGGTATAACCGATTTTATCATCTGTTGCGGGTATAAGCAATATGTGATAAAGGAATATTTTGCCAATTATTTCCGCCATAACTGTGATATGACCGTTAATTTGGCGGATAATAGTATTACCATTCACGACAATCATTCCGAAGATTGGAAAGTGACGATGGTGGATACCGGCTTAGAAACGATGACGGGTGGGCGTATCAAGAAAGTTCAAAAATATGTGGGCAACGAGCGCTTTCTGCTGACTTACGGTGACGGTGTGACGGATGTGGATATTGTAGATACAATAAAAAAACACGAGCAGGCGAAGGCACTACTCTCGCTGACTGCTTATAAACCAACAGGGAAGTTTGGTGCGTTGGACATTGCGGACAATAATCAAGTAAAGTCGTTTCTTGAAAAACCTGATGGTGATGGTAATTGGATTAATGCCGGTTATTTCGTTTGTGAACCGGAAGTATTTGACTACATACCACAAGGCAAGGATGATTGTATTTTTGAAAGGGAACCATTAGAGCAAATTGCCGCTACCGGAAAAATGTTCGCCTATAAACACGACGGTTTTTGGAAGCCGATGGACATTTTGCGTGATAATCTGGAATTAAATAAATTATGGAATGAGGGGAAAGCTCCGTGGAAAGTTTGGCAATAGCCGTGTAGAGACGCGCCCCGTCTCTGAGGTGTAATATAATCTTCAATTTATAATTTTTGGAATGGTGCAAAAAAGAGTACAAAAGAAACCAATAAAACCGTCACATATAGTTCAAGAAATCCCACAAATCCCACATGCTGATATTTTTAGCTATAGGGCAATAAGTATGTGCATCGTAGTGCTCTTGGCGAGTATTCTTACATACATTGGGCTTGCCAATATTATCGTATCGTGCTACCATCCGGACATAGAAGCCCTAAAAGAGGCTGCGAAATCCATATTCCTGCATGGTGTTAATCCGGAACCTGTTGAATCTATGCTGTTTCAATTAGGTGTACTTAGTATTCCCCTCCTGATGCTGGGGTTCTTCTTCATCCTTACGCACACAAAGCTAAAAAATGTAAAATGGGAAAACTATTTTAACCAACTGTCAATAGGCATCTTGTTGACTGTCTGTATCGTTTTGTATTGTGCTTACGCAGCTCCCAATCCACATTATGGGGGAGGGGCAGATAATGTGAATAACAATAGTCCTACGAGGACAGACCTTCATGCAGACACTAATTTTAAGTTTTACTTTTCACATTCCATCTTAGCCAATCAACAAGATACTTTATTTTTGGTGGTAGCGGCGATTTTGGGACTGATGCTATTTTTGAAGCGTTTTGAAAAACAATTGCTCGAAACTAAAAAGGCACAGCTAATAGGGATAGGGCTTGTGTCTATCTATGCTTGTTTCTACTTCTCTGCTATCTGGAAAATGTTTGTATTTGATTATCCGTGGTCCTGGGAAAATCAATACGATTTGTGTCCTCCCTTTTATCCTGTTACACAAGTATATGCGGGAACTCCGAACTTGACCGATGGACTAAACTCTAATTACGGCTCTTTTGCCTGGTTTCTAAATCCACTATTCAAAATGCTTGGGTTAAGCGTAAAAAGCTTCACAACAGTGATGAGTGTATTTATCATTATCACATTTGGCCTCTTTCTAACAGCCATGTTTAGGACGATGAAATCAAAACTATTAGTCCTGCTTTCTTGGGCTTCCGTCTTGTTTTTATGTCGGTTGTCATTGCTTTTGGATGATGAAAAATTACATGCTGTATTCTCTATATTCCCGATACGACAATTAGTAGCAGCTACAACGATGTGCCTTGCTTCATTTTACGTCCGTAATAGGTCTAAAATCTTGTATTTTGTAACTTATATAGTGCTAGCTTTTGGTATCATCTGGAATCCCGAATTTGGAATGGTCTGTTTTGCAGCATGGGTGCTGATGCTCTGCTATTTAGAATTTGACAAATCAGATTGGAAGAAAATTATGATGGCCTCTTTCAAACATATAATAGTGGCTGTTGCTGCACTGACAGTGGCTTTTACATTCTTTTCCACCTCTGTATATATGGATACCGGACAATTTCCTGATTTAAAGTTGCAATTCATCTCCATCCTATTTTTCGGGAAATATGGATTTTATACATTACCTATGTCCTTGGTGCATCCATGGAACTTTGTGCTGTTAGTCTATGCCATCGGGTTGGTGTATTCTATTTACGCCCTTTTTGATAAAAAGTGTCTTGGTCCCAAATCAGCCTTTGTATTGCTACTCTCCATAATAGGTGCAGGTACGTTCACTTATTTCCAGGGACGTAGCCATAATGTAGGCTTAGCAGTTATTTTAGGTCCTGCTCTATTTTTGCTTGGCATTTTCGCGGATACGATGTGGCAAAAAGGGAAAATAAAACAGATTCCGATACCGTTTATGGTTGCTATATCACTTATCGTTATCATACTATCTCCTTCTTGCGTTGATTTATATGAAAATCAAAAAAACTGGGACAAATTAGCCAAACCAATTCCCAGCAAAGAAGAAATAAAAGACAAAAACAGGCTCGACGAAAACACGCTACTTATCAAGTCAGTATTGTCTCGGACGACCGAAAAAGTATTTATTCACACCTCCGTTAAATACCAAGCATTGTATTTCGGGCAAGTAGGTCTTAAATCAGCATTTAATCCAAGTCTTATTGACCTGTTTTCAATTGAACAGCAAAATCAACTCGTAACTACCGTGTTAGTTGATACGTTTGATGTTTTCGTAGAGCCTCAATATTTTTATTATCCCGTACATCGCCAAGTGAATGCCGCTACTGCTGCCACATACTCTATCAACACGGCGAACAACGATATGTACTATATGAAAAAACGAAAATATTCTACCCTGACAACCCCTTCACTACTCGCTAAAAATGACAGTAACACCTTGTTATATGAAAAATTTCATGACGATACAGCTTCCCTGAAACGAAGGACAGAATTAGCTGTAACCGGTATAGAATCAGTGGATTGGGGTACGACCCTCTCGGCAGAGGTGGTATTCTTTTCTGAGCGGCAGGCTTATCCCAATGCGACATTATTTAGCAACTACAACGACACTATCAATGGTATCTGGTGTTTACAAGCGTATGGAAGTCCTGACCATTACATCTTCCAATGGGGGAAATACAGTATCCCGTTTATAGTAGAGCCTAACAAGTGGAATTATTTGGCTATCGAAGCTCGTGGATTGTTATTGGAACTATACCTGAATGGAAATCTTGTTCAGCGTTATGCCTTGCCAATACCGGTAAGTTCTTCTAATAAAAGGTTGACTGTAGCTAATCGAGCAGGCAATAATTTCCATTTCACAGGAGCTATCAGCGAAATTCTGTTATCGAAAGATATTTTATCTGCCGCAGAAATTCGGGAACGATGGGAGAAGATACAGAAGAATTGAGAAATGTAGAAAAAATGTAGGAATGTAGAAATGACGTAGCGTATCGAAAGCAGAGCCGAATTTTTGTTCGGGTATGCTGAGATAGCAAGGAATTAGCCCTTTGGGCAAATGTAGGGGCGGGGTTTGCCCGCCCAATTGAGAAATGAAAATGAATGAAAAATTTTTACAAAGATAAAAAGGTGTTGGTAACCGGTCATACCGGTTTTAAAGGTTCGTGGCTGTCTATTTGGCTGCATGAACTGGGTGCAGAGGTGGTAGGTGTGGCTATGGACCCGTTTACGGAGCGGGATAATTACGTGCTTTCCGACCTGAAAGAGAAGATGATAGACTTACGTGGCGATATTCGGGATGGGAAATTCATGAAAGCCATTTTTCAAAAATACCGGCCTGAGATAGTGTTTCACTTGGCAGCACAACCCATCGTACGCTTAAGCTATGATATTCCTGTGGAGACCTACGAAACGAATGTGATGGGTACGATTAATGTGATGGAAGCCATTCGTGCTACGGATAGCGTGAAAGTGGGTGTACTCATCACTACCGATAAATGTTACGAAAATAAAGAACAACTCAGAGGTTATCGTGAAGATGAGCCGATGGGCGGCTATGACCCGTATTCAAGTAGTAAGGGGGCGGCAGAAATAGCGATTGCCTCGTGGCGGCGGAGTTTTTTCAATCCCCAAGGGTATGAAAAACACGGCAAATCTATTGCCAGTGCCAGAGCAGGGAACGTGATCGGAGGCGGTGACTGGGCTTTAGACAGAATTATTCCCGACTGCATCAAAGCCTTAGAAGCCGGTAAGCCGGTAGAGATACGAAATCCAAAGGCTATTCGCCCTTGGCAGCACGTCTTAGAGCCTTTAAGTGGGTATCTGTTGTTGGCTCAGAAAATGTGGACAGAACCTACAAAATATTGCGAAGGGTGGAACTTCGGTCCCCCATTGGAATCCGTTGCTACCGTGTGGGACGTGGCGCGTATCGTCGTTGATAACTATGGAAATGTGGGAAATGGAAATGGGGAGTTAAAAGATATTTCCGCTCCTGATTCCGAGAAAACAAAACATGAAGCTAATTTACTGCTATTGGATATTAGTAAGGCTAAAATGGAATTGGGATGGGAGCCAAAGATGAATATTGAACAATGTATAGAAATGACGGTGGAGTGGTATAAAAGATATAAAGAAGGCAATGTGTACTCACTTTGCGTGGAGCAGATACGAAAATATGGCTTTCGATTCCTGCAAACCTAAACAGAAAAAATGTACCAAAAAATTATTTTGTGAGCAAATAATCATATCTTTCCTCTGTAAAAAACAATTTTTCATTGTACGCGCTTGGGAATCTCGAAATTTTCATGCAATTTTGCAAGCAAATAAAAGGCACTCATTTGAGTGCTATTGTAAATTATAATTATTGATTGCTATGAACTATAAATTTGAGATTAGCTTACCGGAAACGTCCGATTTTAGGATGGAAATAGCCATTCGTGGTGAACAGACTTTTTTACAGTTACACGACAAAATCATCGAGACTTTGGGCTGGGATGATGCACAAGTGACCTCTTTTTTTACGATTGACAAAGAAGGAGAAAGGGGCAAGGAAATTACCCTCATGGATATGTCGGCAGGAGAGTTGAACAGCGATTCACTCGTTATGGAAAACACTAAAATAGAGGATGTTATAAATGCCAATTGCATAGAATTGGATTATGTTTATGACTTTTTATCTGAAAAATATATGCGTGTGGAATATGCAGGGGAATATCGTGACGATTCCGCGTCAAATTTACCACATTGTTTATCTATTATTGGTGAAACTCCTGTGATGGAGGAGGATATGTGGGCATTGCCGGATGTGGATGAGGATGAAAAATATGACGACAGTTTTATGGATGAGTTTTCAGCTTTTTCCGACGACAAAAAGGAGCATGGGTACGACGATGAAGATGACGAAGATGAGTATGATGAGTATAATGGAGGAGGAGGATATGACGATGACAATTTTGAGAGTATTGATGATTATTTAGATAAATTGTAAATGCAGGTAATCATTTTTTTCAGGTGCTATTTTCGCAAATGTTGTTTTGTCCCGCAGGGACAGCACTTTATTAACCGTAGGCTCCAGCCTACGGTATGGGAGTATGTATGTTGGAAAAGACACTAATTGTAGTCTTAGGTCCGACGGGTGTTGGAAAAACGGATTTTGGCATTGAATTAGCCCGTCATTTCGGCACCGAAATTATATCTTGTGATTCCCGTCAAATCTATAAAGAAATGTGTATCGGTACGGCGGTTCCTTCTGTGGAGCAATTAAATATTGTGCCACATTCTTTCATCCAGACACAATCCATCAATGAGTATTATAGTGCTTGGCAGTTTGAGCAACAGGCGTTGAGAGCGATAGAGACTTTACACGAGCAGCACGATGTCGTAGTGATGGTCGGTGGGTCAATGCTCTATATTGATGCTATTTGTCAAGGGTTGGACGATATACCAACGATAAATCAGGTTTTGCGCGATGAGGTGCATACCTTATATATAAGAGACGGTTTGGAGGCGATGCAGAAGAAACTCGGGGACTTAGACCCAGTTTACTATGAGGAGGTGGATTTGAACAATGCCAAGCGGGTATGCCACGCGGTGGAAGTGTGTCTGGCGGCGGGTGTTCCGTATTCGTCTTTGCGGACACATCGCATGAAGCAACGAAATTTTCACATTCTTAAAATCGGCTTGCACTTGGAGCGCAAAGAACTCTTTGAGCGGCTCGACCAACGGGTGGACAAGATGCTGGAAGCAGGTTTGGAAGCGGAGACACTCGCATTGTACCCGTTACGACATTTGAATGCCTTGAATACCGTTGCCTACAAAGAATTTTTTGATTATTTTGACGGTCGGATAAATTATGATGAAACCGTGCGTCTCATCAAGCGCAACACCCGTCGTTATGCTAAGAAGCAGATGACGTGGTTCAAAAAAGATGCTGATATTCATTGGTTTCACCCTGACGATAAAACGACGATAAATTTTTTCTCAAAAGTTTTTTGTGGAAAGTAAAAAATAGTTTACCTTTGCCCTTCGAAACTGGAAGTTCTTTTCATGACATAGTATAATGCGAAAGTAGCTCGGTTTCATAATACAGTATAACGCGAAAGTAGCTCAGTTGGTAGAGCACGACCTTGCCAAGGTCGGGGTCGCGGGTTCGAGTCCCGTTTTTCGCTCTCCCCAAAAGACAGTATCAACTCATATTACCATATTGCAACGCGCTTTTCTTTGGGGACGTAAAGGGTGTTTTCCGGAGTAAGGTTCCAAGCATCGTACCAGGCATCAATTTGTGGCAATGCGCCATTCACACGCCAACGTCCTAACGAATGGGGATCGAGTTTTGTTCGTTGCATGATTGCTTCTGGGCGGATATTACCTGCCCATACGGTGGCATATGCGAGGAAGAAGCGTTGAGCATCTGTGTAGCCGTCAATCGGCTCAGGAGCGGTTTTGCCTTTTAATGTGTTTTGATAGGCCTGCCACGCTACTTGCAGTCCACCCTGGTCGCCAATGTTTTCGCCCAATGTGAAGCGACCGTTAGCATGTAATGAGTCTAAAACGATGATATTATCGAAAACGTCCACTAACACTTGGGCACGTTCCTTGAATTTCGCTGCATCTTCAGCAGTCCACCAGTCGTTGAGGTTGCCTTCTTTGTCAAATTGTCGCCCTTGGTCGTCGAAGCCGTGGCTCATCTCGTGACCAATGACAACACCGATAGCGCCATAATTCACGGCATCATCTGCATCCATATTAAAGAACGGTGCTTGCAAAATTGCTGCGGGGAAATTGATGGAGTTGGTACTTGGGTCGTAGTAGGCATTGACCGTTTGCGGGGTCATGTACCACTCGTTCTTGTCCACCGGTTTGTTCCACTTACTCAGTTCGTAGTTAGTGGTAAATTGGGAGGCAGCAAGGAGATTGTCAAGGAAGGACTTATTTTTGTTGATGTTCAGTGCAGAGTAGTCGCGCCATTTGTCCGGATAGCCCACTTTCACGAGAAAGGAAGCTAATTTTTCCTGTGCTTTCACTTTTGTAGCATCGCTCATCCAGTCAACGGCTGCAATTCTCTCTCCCAAAGCTATTTGCAGATTTTTTACTAAATCAAGCATTTTTTCTTTCGCTGCGGGTGGGAAGTGTTTTTCAACGTATAGTTGCCCAACAGCTTCGCCCAAGGTGGCGTTGATGACGTTCACGGCACGTTTCCAGTGTTCGGATTGTGCTTCTTTGCCTGTTAGTGTTTTGCCGAAAAAGTCGAAACTAACATCAGAGATTTCATCGCTTAGTGCATTTGCTGCCTCTGCGATAACATTCCATGAGAGGTAGTATAAAATATCTTGCAAACTTTCTGTTTGAATTATTTTATTGACTTCTACCATTGGTTCTACTTGTCCTACATTCAGTTCTTTGATTGTGGGAATGTCGAGTCTGTTGAAATAGGTTGTCCAATCTATGGCAGGTGCCATTTTTGTTAATTCTTGGATGGTAATTTTGTGGTAGTTTGCTTCTGGATCTCTCCGTTTCTCGCGGGGAAAAGCGGCTTGTGCCAACTGAGTTTCGATTTTCAGGACAGCAGCAGCGGCTTTTTGGCTTTCTTCGGGCGAGTAGTGGGCTAAGGAAAATAATTTTGCGATGGTTGCCACATATTTTGTCCGAATGTCCTTCATTTGTGCATCTTGCTGCAAATAATAATCTCTATCACCAAGTGATATGCCGCCTTGAACGATATGAAAAATGTTTAGAGAGCTATTTTTGTCGTCAGCACTTACGTATTGGTTGAAAAATGCGCCACTGCCGATGCAATGCAGCTCAGCCAAAGCGATTGCGATGTACTTTTTGTCGTTGATGGTATTAAGTTCTTTCAAATAGGGTAACAGTGGGGCTATGCCTTCTTTATTGCGGCGGGCAGTGTCCATTGAGAGCGTATAGAGGTCACCGATTTTCTGTGCAATACTACCTACGGCATTGTCTTTTCGCGAAATTTCGTTTATTAATTCGCGCACTTGTTCCTTGCTTTTTTCGCCCATTTCATCGAATGTGCCGAAGCGTGAATACTCTGCTTTCAAAGGGTGAGAAGCCATCCAGCCGCCACACGCAAACTGATAGAAATCGTTGCCTGCAACGGTTGATATGTCTAAGTTAGCTACATCAATACCTGGTATTGTTTTGTTTTTACATGCTGTAATCATAATCAAAATGATGAGTGTTAAATAAATAATGTTCTTTTTCATGGCATCATGTGTTAGTAATAGTTTTTTTTGCTGGCAATATCGCCGACAAACCGCTGGCAAAGGTACATGAAAATTGTGGAATTTCCAAGCACGCAAAAAAGGAAAAATAGGGTAACCGCATCAATATAGAACCATATTCTGCAACTCCGCACTATGCTTCGCTTGTACTGGGTTATCAACTCCATTGGGGTAGCCTTTACGAACATTAGCCGCAGGGCGTTTCCCTGCGGCTAATGCTTATGCCCTGTCAGGGCGCAGGCTAACATCGTTTGTATGCAAAAATACGGCATTGACGCCGTTTCGACGATTTCCGACCCGATGCGCGAATGTGCCGATAGGGGCATGGATGTTATTTTTCCTGCCGATGATGTACCGCATGAAAGAGTGTTGTTGCTTCAAGATAAAAGCGACTTACTGAAAGTAAAACCGGTGGCGGTGTCAAACGGGGTAGGTTCAATTATTTTTGAAGCGGATGGTCTGCATGAGGACGATGACATCTTCTGTTAAATATTCGAGCACCGGTGCGAGGGAATCGATATTGGGACGTTCCTTGATGTAGAGGGAACCTCGGACAAAATGTCGCGTTGAATCAGTCATAAAAAATTGAGTGGAAGAGGCAACATTGCCTTCGATGGCATATAAAACACCAAATACCTTGTCCTTCTCATTTTCAAAATAGCGTTCTTTAATGGCTGAAGCCTTGTTGATGTGGGCATACGCAAGGTGCTGACTGTCTGCAATCAACTGTTCAAAAGTCGTATCCGTCAGTATAGGCTTGTATGAAATATTAATTTGTGCATTGTACTCTTTGTAAGTGATATTGATCCAAAAAGGCTCTGCATCCACCGCGTTATCTTCTTCCATCGTTGCGTTATCTGCGATTTCAAAACGGTATGGTAATTTTTCGTTCAACAAATGGTAACTTTTGGGTGGAAATGTAATTCGATAATAACCGTACGGCTTGGGTATATAATCTTCTCGGCAAGCACTGATAATCACCATCATACAGATACAAAGTGAATATCCAAAAAAACGTTTCTGATGAAAAGACACGTCGTTACGGGCTATACCTGCCATCTCCTTTTTGTCTTTTAATCTTTTCATCATATGTATCATGATGGGGTGGAAGTAAATTCATATTAAAAAAATTGTAGAGACAAGGCATGTCTTGTCTCTACAATGAAAATCATTTCGTCTTTTTTTCGCTCAACGGTTGAGAATCAGGGTTTCCGCTATCAGTGTCATGTTTGGGAAACATTTGCATCGTATCCGCATAAATTTCGACGGCATACCTTTTAATTCCGTTTTTGTCTTCCCACGAACTGTAATGAAGTTTTCCTTCGATGTAAAGTTTCATGCCTTTTTTAACGTACTTTTCGACTACTTCCGCTAGTCCTCTCCAAAAAATGACACGATGCCATTCTGTTTGTTCCACTTTCTCATCGTTCTTATTTTTGTGAGTTTCTGACGTAGCGAGACTTAAATTCGCAACGGCTACACCACCTTCTAAGAACTTTACTTCTGGGTCATTACCCACATTTCCGATTAGAATAACTTTGTTTACCATAATAATTAATTTAAAGGGTTTCTATCTATACAAGTTACGACCCTTTTTTTTCAAATCAAAGTGCGAATATAGACTAAAATCGCGTAATAAAAAAAGTTTCGTTTATTTTTTATGAATTTTCTTTAAAATAAAAAAGCAAATCATTTGTAGATTAGAAGAAAAGAGTTACTTTTGCAATCTGAAAATTTGAAAGTTTGAAATTAGAAATCAACATATTGAAAATTAATTATTTTATATTATGACAAAAGCGGATATTATTAGCGAAGTAGCAAAAGCGACCGGCTTAGAGAAAGTGACGGTACTGGCTGTGGTAGAATCTTTTATGGGCTCTGTAAAGGGTGCAGTAGAAGGTGGTAAAAATGTTTATTTACGTGGATTTGGTAGTTTTATCATCAAGAGAAGGGCTGAAAAAACGGCTCGTAATATCTCTAAGAATACGACGATTAAAATTCCGGCACATAACATTCCGGCGTTTAAACCTGCAAGAGTTTTCTTGAAAACGGTTAGTAAATCAAAAAAATAATCTTAAACGGAAAGAACTATGCCAAGTGGAAAGAAAAGGAAGAGACATAAGATGTCTACTCACAAGCGTAAAAAACGACTGAGAAAGAATCGTCATAAGAAGAAATAACCTTGACTGTGAGGAGAATGAACCTAAAGGATTTCCTTTAGGTTTCTTTGATTATACGTAATTTGAAGGAGCAATGAGTAGTGAATTGGTCATCGATGTTAAAGCAGATGAAATTGTAATAGCGTTACTGCGAGATAAAAGACTTGTCGAATTGACACGCGAAAAAAGCAGTGCGCTTTTTGCTGTGGGCGATATTTATCTGGGGCGAGTGAAGAAGGTTATGCCAGGGCTCAATGCAGCCTTTGTCAATGTGGGTTACGAGAAAGATGCTTTTTTACATTACTTAGATTTAAGTCCTCAGTTTCATACCGTTGACCGTTACATAAAAGGCTGTCTTGCCCGAAGGAATGTTGCGGTGGGGAAGATGAAATTAGAGCCCGAAATCACAAGAGAAGGAAAGGTTTCAGATATATTGACGGTAGGGGAATTGGTGGTCGTTCAAGTGGCAAAAGAACCGATTTCAACGAAAGGACCCCGATTGACCTCTGAATTAAGCATTGCCGGGCGTAATTTGGTGGTCATACCGTTTACGGACAACATCTCAGTATCCACGAAAATAAAATCCTTAGAAGAACGAAAGCGCCTCAGAAGATTGATAGAGAGTATCAAGCCCAGAAACTATGGTGTCATTGTTCGCACCATGGCGGAGGGAAAAAAAGTGGCGCAGCTTGATACTGAACTGAAAGACTTGGTGGCGAGATTTGAATCGGCTTTCAAAAATCTCAAAGATATGGATCCACCGAAACTCGTTCTGGGAGAGATAAATAGAACGAGTACCATCCTTAGAGATATACTAAATCCTACTTTTGAGCATATTTATGTCAATGACCTTGCTTTTAGCAAAGAGGTCAAGGAGTATCTGATTTCCATAGCACCGGAGAAAAAAGATATCATTAAATATGTAAGTCCCGACATTCCTATTTTCGACCATTTTGGCATTGAAAAGCAGGTAAAGACTTCGCTTGGTCGGGCGGTATCAGTCAAGAATGGTGCTTATCTGGTTATTGACCATGCGGAAGCCCTTCACGTGATTGACGTGAACAGCGGAAATCGCTCCAAATTCGGTGATGACCAAGAAACCAGTGCCTTAGAAGTGAACTTGGCGGCTGCGGATGAAATTGCCCGACAATTACAGTTGCGGGATATGGGCGGTATCATCGTGATAGATTTTATAGATTTGCGCACCTCAGAAAATCGGCAGAAACTCTTCGATAAGATGCGGGAGTGTATGCAGTTCGATAGAGCGAAACACAAGATTCTGCCTCTGACAAAATTTGGGTTGATGCAAATTACTCGGCAGCGTGTACGTCCGGAAACGAGCGTTGAAACGATGGATGTATGCCCTGCGTGCAACGGAACAGGGAAAACGGAATCAGCTATGTTGCTGATAGACAAGATTGAAGAACGTTTGGAATATTTGGTCAAAGAGAAAAAGAACAAAAATATTACCTTGAAAGTGCATCCTTTTATCGGTGCCTACCTAAAGAAAGGCCTTATCTCTATGAGGAGAAAATGGGCGTTCCGCTATCGGGTTTCGTTGAAAATTATTGACATACCTTCCTATTATATATATGAGTATCATTTTTACAATATGTATAAGAGGGAAATAGAGGGATAATTTATGAAGAAAGCGGTATTTCTGTTTAGCCTATTGTATCTTTTATCGCCAAGCCTGGCATCTATCAGTGTTCAGGCACAGGTGTCCGATCCCACAAATTGGCATTTTTCACAAAAAAGTCTTGGCAACGGTATTTATGAGTTGTCCTTAAAAGCGACCCTTGCGCCAACATGGTCAATATATTCTATGTACACGCCTGATGGTGGACCGTTTCAGACTATCTTGACATTTGATAAAGTAGATGCGGACTTTATAATGGAAGGGAAAGCCACTGAAAATGAGCCGAGTAAGAAATTCGATGACATCTTTGGAGTGGAAGTTTGGTCGTTTCACCATGAATATAGTATCACTCAAAAAGTGAAAGTACTCCGTCCTGCGGTAAAAGTAATTCGTGGAAGCCTTGAATATCAGGTGTGTCAGGAAGAACAGTGCATCTTGTTTGATAAATCATTTGAAATTGCGATAGAGATAGAGAAAGGACATCCTTCCGAACAGAAAATTGCTTCGGGTGAAATTAATAATATTATTGTAAAACAAAGTTTGGCTGTTGAGAACGAAGCCGCAGCAGACGATTCACTGTGGCTCTTCTTCTGGCTTTCATTTTTGGCCGGATTGGCGGCGGTTATTATGCCCTGCGTATTTCCGATGATTCCGATGACAGTATTGTTTTTTATGCACGGTAAAGATGTGAGTAAAGCGCAGGCACGGTTAAGAGCCTTATTCTTTTCATTTTCCATTATCGTCATTTATACTGTTTTTGGGCTACTTATTTCAGTATTGTTGGGGCCGGATTTTATTAATTGGTTAAGTACCAATTGGCTACCGAATATACTTTTCTTTGTCATATTTATGGTTTTTGCGGCCTCCTTTTTTGGTGCTTTTGAGATAGTATTGCCTTCACGATTAGTGAATAAGGCGGATAAGCAGGCAGATAGAGACGGCTATATTGGCTCGTTTTTTATGGCATTTACCTTGGTGCTGGTGTCATTTTCCTGTACGGTACCAATTGTCGGGACAGTCTTGGTAGAGGCGGCGCGTGGCTCAGTGCTGAGACCGATTATTGGGATGTTGGGTTTCTCGTTGGCGGTAGCATTGCCTTTTGGATTTTTTGCCCTTTTCCCCTCCAAGTTGAGCAAATTACCTAAATCCGGTGGCTGGTTGAACTCCGTGAAAGTGGTGTTAGGATTTATTGAAGTCGCACTGGGATTCAAATTTCTGATGGTTGCCGACCAAACGTATCACTGGGGACTGCTTGATAGAGAGGTATATATCGCAATATGGATAGTGGTATTTTTCTTACAGGGGCTTTATTTATTAGGGAAAATCAAATTCAAAAACGATAGTGCTCTTATATATATAGGTGTGGGACGTTTGGTGGCTGTGCTTGCAACCTTTACGTTTGTGATTTATTTGATACCCGGCATGTTCGGTGCACCGTTGAAGGCCTTAGCCGGTTATCTGCCACCACAGGAAAGTATTGATTTTGATGTGAATAGGATTGTGAGAGAAAATGTGAAAGGGTTACACAAAGAGCTATCCAAGAGTGGTGGAAACCTTAACCTACAGAAGGGAAACGAGTTGTGCGAGGAGCCGAAGTACGGTGATTTCCTTCATTTACCCCATGGATTAGAGGGATATTTTGACTTTAAACAGGGCTTAATGTGTGCCAAAGCGCAGGACAAACCGATATTTATTGATTTTACGGGTCACGGTTGCGTGAATTGTCGGGAGATGGAACAATCGGTGTGGTCAGATCCGCGAATTTTGAACTTGCTCAAGAATGAATATGTAGTCATAGCCTTGTATGTCGATGATAAATTTACCTTGGACAAAGCAGATTGGCAGGTGGGCAAGGATGGGAAAACGAAAAAGACCCTGGGAAAAAAGAATGCCGACTTTCAAATAACACATTTCAATTCCAATGCGCAACCGAATTATATTTTATTCGACAGCCGATATACAGAGACACACGACCACTCGTCACTACTGACAGACTTCCAGTTGCAGCCATCACGGGCGTATAGTTTGGATAAGAATGCCTTTTATGAATTTCTTTGTAAAGGAATTACAGCATACAAAGAGCGAGGAGTGATTGCAGCCCGAAATTAAATGAACATAACATACACTATATTAACACAATTGAAGCATTAACGCATAAAAAACATATACATTACACATCACTAAAAAAGATTGACAAATGAAGATTGACGTATTAGTTGCTTCCGAAAAGCATCTTTCTTATGTAGAAAAAATCAATGACGCGATAGATGAAGCAGCCAAAGCCCGTGGCACGGGTATTGCCAGACGAACAAATGAGTATATTACGGATAAAATCGTGCAAGGAAAAGCTATCATTGCGCTGAATGGTTGTGAATTTGTAGGATTTTGCTACATTGAGAGTTGGGGTCACGGAAATTTTGTAGCCAATTCTGGCTTGATTGTACACCCTGCATATAGGGGGCTGGGAGTAGCGAAACGAATAAAAAAAGAGGCCTTTGAATTGTCCCGTAAAAAGTTCCCAACGGCTAAACTTTTCGGTTTGACGACCGGTGAGCAAGTGATGCGCATCAATACGAGTCTTGGTTATGTGCCTGTCACTTTTGCGAAACTAACCGATGATGAGCAGTTTTGGAATGGTTGCAAGTCTTGTGTAAATTACGACATCCTTCAACGTACGAACATGACAAAATGTTTGTGTACAGCCATGGTGTATGATCCGGAAGTGGCGGCTAAGAAAGAATCGAAAAAGGAGCCGCCCAAACGCTCGGTGCTAGGGCGTTTGCTGAAAAAAATATAACAACTGCACCCACCCCACAAATACGTAAAATTGCGGGATTTCCAAGCACGTCGCGTATTGTCTGTTGACTGCGCGAAAGTTGAGGATTATTTAATACACACGATTTTGTATTTGTTTTTGCCTATGAATACGATGACGGCTGCTTTGAGGTCGGTACGACCGCTCAGGCGCTGCGAACCGAGGTATTGCTTCATCTGTTCCTCACCTTTCTCCTTCTGCTTTGCGATTTCTGTTTCGCTTGCATCTGTTTTGCAGTATTTTAACTCCAATGCCCATTCATATTTTACCTGAGGTAGGAGAGGACTGCGTTGCAAATAAATGTCTGCCCGACCGGGAACGGCTTCATATTCACTCATCGGAATGTATATCCGGCTCATGTACAAATAAGCCAATAGCAATATCTGAATATATTTTTCGTCGAACTGCCGCAGGTCGAAATCGGACAATTTACTGAATGCATTTTCCGAAACGTAGGCGATGAAACATTCCAAATCACCTTCCATGGCAAGCGCGGTGATGGCTTCATCAAGATAACGTGTTTCAAGGGTCATCTCTGGCGAGTGCTCGCGAACTAATTTCATAATGTATTCCCAATACAGAGTCCGGATGGAATAATTCGGAATGCCCAAGCGCACCTTGCTCATCACCGGTTCCTTGATAGTAAGCAAACCCATGTAAAACAGCAGAGAAATGAAATAATCGGTATCGTTCAGCGTATCTATCGAAAACTTATTCAACACTTCCGCTATAATTCCATCTTCCTTAGTGATTTGAATCAGGGTGGCACGGTTGCCGTCATTTTGAGTGAGCTTTTGCAAGCGTCCGTAATCTGTTTTCAGGTTCTCATCAATAATGCTATCCGGCACTCGATGGAAATCTACAATCTGATTGAAAAAATAGAGTATCATGGCCGGATTATATACCCTGTTTGCTCCATTTTTATTAAACAGATACCCATCATAATAGGCTTCCATATCCACATTGATAAAATCAGGATTGACACCGGTTTCGTGCATCAGCCATTCGACCTCTGTCTTTGTGAATCCCATCATCTCGTTGTATTTTTCGTTCAGCGTGAGGTTGGTGGCTATATTATACCCGCTGGTAAGGTCATCGAGCATGACCGGTGAGATGCCTGTGATAAATGTGCGGTTTACGAGGGATGATTTGGCACCATCTTTTACTCTTTCGTAGAAATCGCGCACGATACCGTTGGCTGCTATCATTGTCTTATACAATTCCTTTCCTAGACGTTTGCCCATGGCAATAAGGTCATTGGCAAAATGGTCGTATTCATCAATGATGATATATATTCTTTTCCCTGCTGATTTTACTGCATTAAAGGCAATTTGTAAAGAGCCAATCCCTCTTTTTTCTTGCTTAATTTCCTGAATGAGAATACTGCTATCAGGGATAATGTCACGATAAGTATTGATAAAATCACAAACCGTATCCTGCACTTTTTCGGAAAAAGACTTCACAAATCCCTGTTCGCTGGAAGTATCCAAGCCTGAAAAATCAAATTTCAGTACTGCATACATGTTTCTTTCGGGCGTAGGGTGCTTGCCGATATAAAGGTCGCCAAACAAAGTTTCAAATTCATCTGTATGGTTGAGGTCATAATAATACGACAACGTCATAAAAAACAGACTTTTGCCGAACTTGCGTGGACGGATGAAAAATTGATTGGGGTTGGTTTCATTTTCCAACATCCCTATGTACATGGTTTTATCCACGTAGGCATAGTTTTCAAGGATAATCCTTCTAAAATCCGAATTGCCATAAGGTAACCGTTTGTATTTTTTTTCTTCCATCGCTTTGTGAAATTTGTGAGTGCAAATTTACATAAAAATCGAGGATTTCCAAGTCATGATTAATTGATTTTGTCCACTTTTTGCCCACTTGAAACAAACGGGGCAAAAACAGGCTAAAATTTGTCCATTACGCCGTTTTTTTCTAATTTTGCAACGTAATTAAATGAAAGTATAACCCCAAATAACCAAAAAGAACTGATTTATGTTTTTATCCATACACGCTATTTCCCCTATCGACGGACGTTATCGCGATAAAGTGGAAGACCTCGCCAATTATTTTTCCGAAGGAGCTTTGATACGTTACAGAGTGATGGTCGAAATTGAATATTTCATCGCCCTCTGCGAGTTGCCATTGCCGCAATTGAAAGAATTTGATAGCTCCATCTTTCCCGTCCTGCGCGACCTTTACCTCAATTTCACAGCAGAGGATGCCCAAACGGTGAAGAATACCGAGAGTGTGACCAACCACGATGTGAAAGCGGTGGAATATTTTATCAAAGAGAAATTCGAGCACTTGGATTTGCAACAATATAAGGAGTTTATCCACTTTGGCCTCACCTCTCAGGACATCAACAACACTGCCATTCCCTGCTCATTCAGGGACGCTGTGCACAACGTTTATTACCCGCTGATAGACGAGCTGATTGCCAAATTAGACAGTCTGGCAGAAGAATGGTCGGATATTCCCATGCTGGCGAAGACACATGGGCAACCGGCCTCACCCACTCGCTTAGGGAAGGAAATAAAAGTTTTTGTTTACCGCTTCAATCGACAGTTGGAACTGTTGAAAAAAGTCCCCATATCCGGGAAATTCGGTGGTGCAACGGGAAATTTCAATGCCCACCACGTGGCCTATCCCACCATTGACTGGCACGATTTCGGCAACCGCTTTCTCACCCAAAACCTTAAATTAGAGCGTGAAAGCTATACCACCCAGATTTCCAATTACGATAATTTTGCCGCCCTCTTCGACAATTTGCGACGGATAAATACCATCCTCATGGATTTGGATAAAGACTTTTGGGCCTATATTTCTGCTACCTATTTCAAACAGAAAATCAAAACCGGTGAGGTCGGTTCCTCTGCCATGCCACACAAAGTGAACCCCATAGACTTTGAGAACTCGGAAGGCAACCTCGGTATGGCAAACGCCATCTTCGACTTTTTAAGCAACAAACTGCCTATCTCCCGTTTACAGCGCGACTTGACAGATTCCACTGTGTTGCGAAACATCGGTGTCCCTTTGTCACACACCATCATAGCCATAAAATCAAGCCTCAAAGGTCTGAACAAGCTCATTATCAACAAAGATACCATAGAACACGACTTGGAAAAGAATTGGCCAGTAGTAGCCGAAGCCATCCAGACTATTTTGCGAAGGGAGAATTACCCTGACCCATACGAAACCCTGAAAGCCCTAACCCGCACCAACAATAAGCTCACACAGCAAACAATAGCCGAGTTTATTGACAGTTTGGACGTGTCCGAAAGCTTAAAAAAAGAACTTAAAGGCATTACCCCCTCAAACTATACCGGAATGTAATGTATTCCGTTTTAGGCCTGTCTCCCTATAACTGAGGCGATAATTAGCTCAAAAATAGTTTTACCGAAAAAGATATTTACCGTCTGCTCTTTTTTCGGAAAATCTTTTGTAAATTTGCACGCTGATTTTTGATGCAATAATAATAGTAATAACAAATTCATAAATAAAAAAATTATGGCAAAAGTAGATTTAAGTGCCTATGGCATTACAGGAGTGAAAAGTATCTGTTACAATCCTTCGTTCGAGGAATTGTATAATGCAGAATTGGATTCGTCTTTGAGTGGTTACGAAAAAGGACAACTGACCGAGTTGGGTGCCGTGAACGTGATGACAGGAGTTTATACCGGTCGTTCGCCGAAAGATAAATTTTTTGTGTTGGATGAAACCACGAAAGATACCGTGTGGTGGACATCCGATGACTACAAAAATGACAATAAACCACTTTCTCAAAAGAGTTGGGATGTGTTGAAAGACATTGCTACTAAGCAATTATCTAACAAGCAGTTGTATGTTGTGGACACCTTCTGCGGTGCCAATGAGAATACACGTTTGAAAATTCGCTTTATTGTGGAAGTTGCTTGGCAGGCTCATTTCGTGAAGAATATGTTTATCCGCCCGACAGATGCCGAGTTAGCCAATTATGGAGAGCCGGATTTCGTGGTTCTGAATGCTTCCAAAGCGAAAGTGGAGAACTTCAAAGAATTAGGCTTAAATTCTGAAACAGCGGTGGTATTCAACCTGACGGAGAAAATCCAAATCATCCTCAACACATGGTACGGTGGCGAAATGAAAAAAGGTATGTTCTCGTATATGAACTACCTATTGCCGTTGAAAGGTATGGCTTCGATGCACTGCTCTGCAAATGTGGGCGACAACGGTGATACGGCAGTATTCTTCGGTTTGTCAGGCACCGGTAAAACAACCTTGTCAACCGACCCGAAACGTAAACTGATTGGTGATGACGAACATGGCTGGGACGACAACGGTGTATTTAACTTTGAGGGTGGTTGTTATGCGAAAGTGATTGATTTAAGCAAAGAAAATGAACCGGATATTTACGGTGCTATCCGTCGTGACGCTCTGTTGGAGAATGTGACTGTTGCTCAAGACGGCAAGATTGACTTCAAAGACAAGTCGGTGACTGAAAATACGCGCGTATCGTATCCGATATACCATATTGATAATATCGTGAAACCGGTATCCAAAGGCGGACCTGCTACGAAAGTGATTTTCTTGACAGCAGATGCTTTCGGTGTGCTTCCTCCGGTGTCTAAATTGACTCCCGAACAGACACAGTACTACTTTTTGAGTGGTTTCACGGCTAAATTGGCGGGCACAGAAAGAGGTATCACAGAGCCTACACCGACTTTCTCAGCTTGTTTCGGTGCAGCATTCCTTTCCCTGCATCCTACGAAATACGGGCAGGAATTGGTGAAGAGAATGAACAAATCAGGTGCCACCGCTTATCTGGTGAACACCGGCTGGAACGGTACCGGAAAGCGCATTTCCATAAAAGATACCCGCGCTATCATTGACGGTATTCTGGACGGCTCCATTGACAAAGCCCAAACGAGCAAAATCCCGTATTTTGACTTGGAGATTCCACAGGCTCTTCCGAATGTGGATACTGCTATTTTAGATCCGCGCAACACCTATTCCGACAAGTCTCAATGGGATGTGAAAGCAAAAGACCTCTCCGCCCGCTTCGTCAAAAATTTTGAGAAATTTACAGCACACGAGGACGGGAAAAAGCTCATTGCTGCGGGACCGAAGGCTTAAAATAATAGATAAATTAAAAAATGGACGAATTTAAAAAATACGCAGTTAAACACAAAGGCATCAGCAGCCTAACGCTGGACAGGTTTACAGCGAGCAGTGGTAGCTATATTTCGCCGACGATTATCGAAGAACGGCAGTTGAATGTTGCTTCTATGGACGTTTTTTCGCGGCTGATGATGGAGAGAATTATCTTTCTGGGGGTTCCTATTGACGACGATGTTGCCAATATTGTCATGGCACAGTTGCTTTTTTTAGAGACCAATGAGCCAGATAAGGACATTACCATCTTCATGAATACCCCCGGTGGCTCGGTGTATGCCGGCTTAGGGCTGTACGATACCATGCAGTATATCTCTTGCGATGTGGCAACGACTTGCACCGGTATTGCAGCCTCCATGGGAGCGGTATTGCTTACTGCTGGTACGAAAGGGAAACGTTCGGCACTGACCCATTCCAGAGTGATGATACATCAACCTTCCGGTGGTGTGCAGGGACAAGCCTCTGATATTGAGATCACGGCAAAGGAAATTGTGAAATCAAGAAAAGAGTTGTACAACATTATCGCTGACCATACCGGCAAGCCATTTGCGAAGATTGAGAAAGATTCCGATAGAGATTATTGGATGACAGCAGAGGAAGCTAAAGATTACGGTCTCATCGATACCGTATTGAAACGTGAGAAAAGTGCAAAAAAAGTAACATGAAAAGTCAAAACCGCTGTGAGATTTGTGGAAAGATTGGAAAAAATGTGGTGCTAAGTGCTGATGGCTTCGTTTGTCCTGATTGTGAACAACGTATTGCCAAGGTAGAGCGTAACTTGTTTCCACAACAACTACTCAATATTTTCGAGGCAGAGCGTGCTTCGCGCTCACAAAAATCACCCATTATGTTCGAGCCAGGGCGTGCTTCGCGCTCACAAAAACCACCCTTAGCGGATATATACACTGTCAGTAAGCCGATAGAAATCAAGGCGTTCTTGGATAAATATGTGATTGGGCAGGACCAGGCAAAAAAGCATCTGGCAGTAGCAGTTTACAACCACTACAAGCGACTTCGACAGAAAAGCAGTGATATTGACAAGGACGGCGTAGAAATCGAGAAATCCAATATCATCATGGTAGGGCGCACCGGTACCGGTAAGACCTTGTTAGCGAGGACTATCGCTAAGATGTTGCACGTACCGTTTACAATTGTTGATGCGACCGTATTGACGGAAGCCGGTTATGTGGGTGAGGATATTGAATCGCTGCTGACAAGGCTACTGCAAGTGGCTGAGTATGATGTAGAAAAGGCGGAGAAGGGAATTGTTTTTATTGATGAATTAGACAAAATTGCTCGAAAGGGTGACAATCCGTCTATTACCCGTGATGTGAGCGGTGAAGGCGTTCAACAAGGCTTGCTCAAATTGTTGGAAGGCTCCATCGTAAATGTCCCTCCACAAGGCGGTCGTAAACATCCGGACCAGAAGATGATACCGGTGGATACCAAAAATATTCTCTTCATTTGCGGTGGTGCGTTCGATGGTATTGAACGTAAGATAGGTTTGCGGCTGAATACCAAAGCTATAGGCTTTAAAGAGGTAAAGGAAAACGAGAAAATTGACCGTGATAATTTGTTGCAATACATTGCTCCCCAAGATTTAAGGTCCTTTGGGTTGATACCGGAAATAATCGGTCGTCTACCGGTGCTCACCTACTTAGAGCCGCTTGACCGTCAGGCCTTACGCAGAATATTGACCGAGCCTAAGAACGCCATCATCCGCCAATACATAAAACTTTTTAAATTAGATGGAATAGTCCTGAAATTTGATGAAGATGTGTATGACTATGTAGTAGACAAAGCCATAGAGTTTAAATTAGGTGCCCGAGGGCTTCGTGCTATGTGTGAAGCGATTATGACGGACATCATGTTTGAAGCTCCCTCCCAAGACAAAAAGACCATTAGCATCACGAGAGAGTACGCGGAAAAACAATTAAATAAGGTGAATATCCATAAAATGGGCGAATAGCAGGCGCGCAAGGCAAGACCGTAGAGACGCAAGATTTTGCGTCTCTACAATGTTGCCACACAGTTGTGTGAAATGATACCATGAATTACGAAGAGACGTTAGAGTGGATGTTTGCGCAACTTCCCATGTACCAACGTGAGGGGCAGTCCGCTTATAAAGCAAATTTGGATAATACCTTGAAATTGGATGCACATTTCTCTCACCCGCATACCTCTTTTATGACCGTTCATGTTGCCGGCACTAACGGCAAAGGCTCCACTTCCCATATCCTTGCTTCCGTTTTGCAGGAAGCGGGCTACAAAACCGGTCTATACACTTCCCCCCACCTGAAAGATTTCCGCGAACGGATAAAAGTCAATGGGGAAATGATTAGTAAAGAGTATGTTACAGCGTTTATTAATGAGAATAAAACATTTTTCAGTGAGCTGCAACCCTCTTTCTTTGAGATGACGGTTTGTATGGCGTTCCACTATTTTCGGGCTCAACAGGTACAAATCGCTGTGATAGAGGTAGGATTAGGTGGACGACTTGATTCTACCAACATTATTACGCCACTTGTTTCTATCATTACCAATATTTCCAAAGACCATACCGCCCTTTTAGGCAACACGTTAGAAGCTATCGCAGCTGAAAAAGCGGGCATCATCAAAACCGGCGTGCCTGTCGTTATCGGTGACAAAGACAAGGCATACTCGCACGTGTTTGTTCAAAAAGCAAAAGAGCTGAACGCTCCCTTAACCTTTGCCCAAGACGAGTGGCTGGGAATTAACAACATATTTTGTGAATTGAAAGGGCAGTATCAGATGAAAAACATTCCCGCTATCATGCAGACTATCCGTATTCTTCAAAATCGTTTCGGGAGCATCAGTGAAACGGCTATTCGTAAAGGCTTTGCATCAGTGGTACGGAATACGGGCCTTTACGGTCGCTGGCAGGTGCTGTCTGAAAAACCTTACACCATCTGCGATACCGCCCACAACGAAGACGGAATACGGGAAGTCGTGAAACAAATGACAGCACACCCACACGAGCGACTGCATTTTGTTTTCGGCATGGTAAACGATAAAGACATCAGCACTGTGCTTAACATCTTGCCCCAAGAGGCTATCTATTATTTTACGAAAGCCTCCATACCGCGTGCACTCAACGAAACTGTTTTAGCAGCACAGGCGCGAGCGCTTGGGCTGGAGGGAGATAGTTACCCCACAGTCACAGAAGCATATTCAGCAGCACGGGAAGCCGCCACCGAAGATGACATGATTTACATTGGCGGAAGCACCTTTGTCGTGGCAGAGGTGATATAAAACCCAAGTCCGTAAAAATTAGTACTTCGTTAATATCTAAGGAACAATGATATAATACGAAAAACCTCTATCAAGATTACCTTTTTACCTTCTTTGTACTAATTTCTTTCCCTATTTGTTGTACAATATGCACTAAAAAGCGGTCATCACTTTGCGGAAAATCCTCTCGGAAATGCCCACCACGACTTTCTTGTCTGTAGAGTGCAGACTGTATGATTAAGCACGCCACGGTGAGCAGATTGTTACACAGCAATAAATAATATTCGTGTGCATCTTGTGGAATCTTGTTTTTAAGCGTTTCAAGTTTCTGTAACCCTTCTATCAATAGGTTTTCATTGCGGATGATGCCTGCGTGCCTCATCATCAGAATGGCAATATCTTTTTTCAGTGCATCGTAACGCTCGGCGTAGCTTGTGTTAATGTGGTACAGAGGAATAAAATCGGTCTTCGCTGCGATGGGAATACTTGTTAGCGAAAAATCTACCGCCCGTTTACCGAACACGAGACATTCAATTAAAGAGTTGGATGCCAGCCTGTTGGCACCCATGATACCGGAAGAAGCGAGTTCCCCGCAGGCATACAGATTTTGTATATTCGTTTGTCCGTTTAAATCTGTGCGTACCCCTCCCACCGTGTAGTGGGCAGCAGGAGCCACCGGTATGCGGTCGCACATATCAATGCCCAATTGTTTACATTTTTCGTATATATTGGGGAAACGCTGTTTTATTTCCTTCGTGTCAAGGTGTTTCAACGAGAGCCATACAAAATCCTGTTTTTGCGCTTGTATTTCTTTATAAATTGCTTGTGCCACTACATCTCGGGGAGCCAATTCCGCCAATTCATGTACGCTTGTCATAAATCGCTCGCCCTTTTCATTCAACAAGTGGGCACCCTCGCCACGGACGGCTTCACTGATTAAAAAGGCCTCTTCATTCTGTGTGTAAATCGCTGAGGGATGGAACTGTATGAACTCCATGTCCCCGATTTCGCAGCCGGCATTGTAGGTCAAGGCCAGTCCATCGCCGATGGTCGTGTTCGGGTTGGTAGTACGCTTATAGATGGCCGAAGCACCGCCCAAAGCTAAAAAAGTATGGGCAGCGTAGAAGAGTTCTTCCTGCTGTGACGGTAAATTCCATGCGCGCACTCCATAGCAGCGATTTTCATCGCATAGCAAGCTGAGCACCGAATAGTTCTCATAGACATCAATTTGCGGGTTGCCGGTGATTTTGCTAATCATAAAATTTGTCAGCATCCGCCCTGTGGCATCCCCGCCGGCGTGCAGGATGCGTTTTCGATTATGACCGCCCTCCAAGCCCAAAGCCAGCATACCGTGGTCCATATCGAAGTTCATACCCGCATCGAGCAGGTCTTTAATGCGTTGTGGTCCTTCGTTGACTAAGATAGTTACCGCCGGATGGTCGCACAAACCACGTCCGGCAACGACTGTATCCTCGAAATGCAAAGCCGGCTCATCGTCTTCGCTTGTGACCGCTGCAATTCCTCCCTGTGCAAAATAGGAGTTACTTTCCGTAATGGCGGACTTTGTGAACAAGGCAACTTTCCCGTGTTGAGCAGCCAGATAGGCGATGTACAGACCCGCTAATCCACTTCCTGTGACAATATAATCGTAGTTGTGCATTTCAATGTCATAAATTGCCGCGAAATTAGTATTTTTTTCTGTACATTGTTATTTTTTATACAGGATATGGGGGCGGAAACAAAAATTTGTCTATTTTATTGAATATCCACGTAACGTTATGGTTTACAGCTATATAAAACCATACCAACGGCACAAACGAAAACAAAAAGCGTTTATACGAATAGCGCAAAACATTGAGTATAGAATCCCAAATGTAGTCAATTTGATAAACTAAAATGGTGTAGAATAACCACGACAATATTATTAGGAAAAGGGTTACCACGTGGTCGCGCCGCTTATATATGTTCCACACATTGGATAGCGCAACGAAGAAAAATAATACAAACGTAACGCCATAATAGGTTTGTGTTTTGAATAATACCCACACTTCTTTGAATATCGTTCCCATTTTCTCTGCATCCCAAAAGGGTTTTAGAATGAATACCTGCACACTCTCTAAATGATGGACCTTGAGGAAAATATTGTAGAACAAAAACGGGAAAATACATAGTAATCCAAAGCAAATCAATTGTTTATATTGTTTTGCTTTTATGCTTTGCCACAATAAAACACAGCCCGCGGCACCAATAAATGCAATTCCTTCACTACGTGTCCAATTATTGAGCATCAGCAAGGCAGCCGATACCCATAACAGGGATAACTGGGATGGTATTTTTTTGTAAAAATACGATACGAAATACAGTATTCCCAATGAGGCATAGACGGCGTGCGTAAAGTTTGTCCCCGACATGGACGAAAAACCAAGCATTTCGGGGGTAATGAGTACAAAGAATGTGGTTAGCGCCGTAAGCGTGGGGGTAGCAAATCGCCGCAAAACACCATAAAACGACAGTGCAAATGATATGAAAATGAGAGCATTAACAATTTTGGATGTTTCGGTGCCAAGCATATACACGTATGCGTAAGATAGCTGCGACAGTGGTACATAAGTAAGATAAGACCCCGCTGCCTGCTGAATAGGCAAGAAATTGACATCGGTAAAGATGCTCAGGTTTTTTATCGTACCCTCGTGAGCAACTGCCATTCCCACTAGGTTGAAGCCGCGTACACTATCGGTATCAAATGTTGGGTAGTACATCGTTTTAGTTACGTTCACAATTATGACGACCACAATAGCCGCTATACCCAGTAACCATAGCCAATTTACGGTAGGGTATCCGAACTTGAACAGTGTCCTGCCCCATTCCACTACTTGTTTGCGCTGCAAAAACAGATACGCACCAAGTCCTGCCATGACCACAAACGTAGTAATTATCACTGTTTGTGCCGTAAGATGGATACCTGCCCAATCCATACACACCATCAGGAATGTCTGCAACCCTATGCCCAGTGGAAATGACAAGCCCAAAACCTCAACCAATGAAAGGCAGCGCGAAATACTCAATGCAAGCAGAATGCCTGCAACTACGGTGATTATTAGTCCAATTGTAATCATAATTAATCTTAATTTAAAGTATCGTTGTTATTTTAGAGGAGATTAACGTGGTGCAGTATCTACGTGTTTTGGTAGCACGTCAAAATATGCACGTTGCTGTACAAAATAGTCCAAATCGTCGTAACCATGCGCTGCTACAATTGCCACGTGGGTTACATCCTTGTACAAGGGATTGGTTTCTGCCTCTTCTTTGTACAAGATACGACGCGGATATACAAAATGTGTAGCCCACATTTTTGAGCCAATTTCGCCACCAAGTTGCATATCGCCGCCTTTTTCCGTCAGGTGTTCCTTTAATGGGAAAAGAATGATAGCACTATCGGGCGTGTGCTGTTTTATGTAGTTCAAATACGTGTAGTTGAAACCACACTTCATTTGGTAAATTTCGCCCACAGTAAGCGTGTCATGTGCTTGAATAAAATCCCAGTTGCCTTTGAGGTAATTTACAAACGCCCATTGATAGCCGCTGTTGTTTTTGATGCCGACATAGAGCAACAAACCCACAACTACTGCCAATAGCATACTTTTGAGACCTATCGCACACAGTATCCATTGCTTTAATGAACTTTGTGGTGTTGCCGGATTCTTCGGTGCCACTTGTGGATTGCGTGGCGGTACCACTTTTTTGCCCTGTATCACTTGCGAACGATGGGGTTGTGGGGCCTTTTTATTTACAGGTTTTGCCATAAATATAGATGTTTTACTTATTTACAAAAAAAGTTATACTTGATAATGCAATAAACGGCACGAAAGCCATCGCGCCAGTTGATTTTTTTGCCTTCGGCATACGTGCGCCCATAGTAGGATATACCCACCTCATAGATACGGACAGCAGATACACGCGACATTTTTGCAGTTACTTCCGGTTCAAAACCAAAGCGTTTCTCACACAAGTGCAACCTTTTAAGTATGGGAGCGCGAAACATTTTGTAGCAGGTTTCCATATCACTAAGGTTGAGATTGGTGAATATATTGGAGAGAGTGGTTAGCAGGTGGTTACCCAAAGTGTGCCAAAAGAATAAGATACGGTGCGGCTTGCCGCCTATCAGACGCGAACCATATACTACATCGGCAAAACCGCTTGTAATAGGTTTTAATAATATGTTGTAATCTTCGGGGTCGTATTCCATATCGGCATCCTGCACCACAATGTAGTCGCCGCTTGCGTGGGCGATACCTGTATGAATAGCCGCTCCCTTACCCTGATTTTTGGGTTGATTGATAAGTACAATTTTTTCGGTAGTGTGAGTTGAAATATAATCCTGCACTAATTTTGCCGTGTTATCTCGCGAGCAGTCATTCACCACAATAATTTCCTTGTGTATGCCGTTGATAAGCTCAACATCCACCACTTTTTGCAGGATTGGTACAATAGTCCGTTCTTCGTTGTACGCAGGAACGATTATAGAAAGTAGCGTAACTACTTGACTATCAGTAAATTCGTGGGTAATTTGCGAGATAGCTTTCAAAAGTTCAAAGTTTAATGTTTCAATAAATTACTTATGGGGACTTCTAAAAATTAATTCATTGTATTTTAAATAATTATGTGTACCTTTGTGGAGTTCAAACAAGACATAAAAAAGATAGCAATATGAAGTACAAAAGCAGTGGTAATGTAGGTTTATTTGATTCCTGGAACACGAAAGAGAAATTGTCAAAAATGGGGAATCCCTTGGAAAGATTATCAAACGTGATGGATTTTGAAATGTTCCGCCCTGAATTGGAGGACAATTTATTGAACCACGACAAGAAGAACAATGCGGGTGCCAAGCCTTTCGATGTAGTAATGATGTTCAAAATCATGTTTTTGGGTCGTTATTATAATTTAAGCGACGAACAGGTAGAATATCAAATAGTAGATCGGATGAGTTTTCGGGATTTTCTTTGTCTATCCAGTGGCGACAAAGTACCGGATGCCCGTACCATTTGGCTTTTCAAAGAAAATCTAACCCAAAAAGGAGTAGTAGAAAAGTTGTTTGAACAATTTTCCAACTATTTAGATACGTTGGGCTTGTTTATTCATGAAGGTCAGATGATAGATGCCAGTTTTGTAGAGGTTCCACGTCAACGAAACACGAAGGAAGAAAACAAGCAAATCAAAGCCGGTGAGGGCTCAGAATTGTGGAACGAAAAGCCTTACAAAAAACGTCAAAAGGACATAGATGCCCGCTGGACAGAGAAGAATGACCAGACTTATTATGGCTACAAAGACCACGTAAAAGGAGATACAAAAAGCAAGCTCATCAAGACTTACAAGGTTACAGATGCCTCTGTTCACGATTCCGTTCCTACGGAAGACTTGTTGGAAGATAGCGATAAAGGGCAAGTATTGCACGCTGACAGTGCCTATAGCGGTGCGCCAATCGCACAAATACTGAAAGAGAAAGGGATTGAAAATCAGATACATGAAAAAGGATACAGAGCTCATCCGTTAACAGATGAACAAAAAGCGAACAACAAAGTCAAATCGAAAACCCGTGTGAGGGTAGAACATATTTTTGGCTTTATAGAACAAAATATGCATGATTTTTACATTCGTTCAATAGGTATCAAACGTGCCACTTCTATGATTGGGTTGATTAATCTGACATACAATATGTGCCGTTACGAGCAAATTGTTCGGCTACAACTTTTACCAATAAGAAAGTAAACATCATTATTTGATAGGTAGAATTCTTAAAAAAGGGAGCAAAAAGGTGGATTAAATAGAAATTTAGCATAATTTTGTGGCGATTATCCTCAATTGGTATCAATGGACTTCGTACCACCGGGGAATAATCAACTCAAAAATACGGGTGGTTTAATAACCTCGTGAGAAAAAATGAAATTTTAGAAGTCCCCTTATATATGTCTTTTCTGTGTGCGGTTTCAAGTGCCAAGACAACACATTCTTTGTCTTGAATGTCGCAAATAATTCGATAATCGCCCACACGGTATCGCCAAAGTCCTTTTCGGTTGCCTATTAATGCTTTGCCGAATGCACGGGGATTTTCAGAACCATCAATATTTTTCTTCAAATACTTCAATATTTTTTGAGCGTTTGCATTATTTAATTTATCGAGCGATTTATCAAATTTACCTGAAAAAGAAAGGCTATAGCTCATTTAATATTATATTTTTTGTATAATTCTGAAATAGGACGTGATTTTTTACCGCTTGCTAAATACTCTGCGTATGCCTGCTCTCCTATCATAGCGTCATACGCATCTTCAGCATCTTCAGTATCATCTACCCCGATTGTGAATGGTATGCGACCAGTTTCCGATACTTTGGCAAAAAATATTCTAATAGCAGTGGCACAATCCATTCCGAATGAATGAAAATAAGCCTCTGCTTTTTCTTTGATTATAGGGTCTATTCTTGCCTGAACTAATGCTGTTGCCATACTTCTGTATTTTTTAATGATGAATATTACATTTAATGGTGTGCAAAATTACTATATTCTTTTGAATTGGCAAAATGGATTATTTGTATTTGGTATTTGGCTAACTCTTTTTTTGAGGTGCTATGAAAAATATCCGGCAGTACGATATAGGAAAAAATCCTTGTCTTTGAGTCCATAGTTCGCGGAGACAAATCGTTGTAATTTACCATTGAGATTTTCTGCTTTGGCATTGGTCAAAGCATGTTTGAAGTAGTTGATTATTTCCGGTTCATGTTTGCGTATCATTTTTATAACACTTTTATATTCATCTATTTTCATGGCTTGCAGATACCATTGTTGCAGGTTGTTTTTTATTTTTTCAGTTGGCTTTACCGCATTTTTGTATGCGTACCATTGCTTAAAATCTTGACTGATTTGATAGGCATTTTTCAAGTCTTTGTTTTTCATAAACACCTGTTCCACCGTTTCTTGCATTTCTTGGTTCCATTTGTCAGGCGATTGGGTGATGGCGTGCGAGACCCGTCGTAAAAGTTCAATTTCAGAGAGTATTTTCTTGTCTTGCGGTGTGCGTTTCTTTTCTTTTGAAAGTTGTTCCGTCCACTCTTTTACGATTCGTTTCCGAACATCGCCAAGGGCGTCGTACACGTATTTCATCACGTGAAATTTGTCAACTACCTGCACCGCTCGCGGAAGCAAATCGTTGAAAACCAACGCATAAGTCGGACTCATATCCATCGAGATGTTTTTGATTTTCTGCAAGTCGGCGCCCATTTTTTTCATCGCCTGTTCTACGCCGTCTGCCTGCGTACACTCCACCATCATCGCCATTTTGCCGGTGTCGTTATTGCTCAAAATGGTAAATCCATCGTGCCCGATTGCCTTATCGTCAATGCTCATATTTTCGCCCAAATTCTCAGGCTTGCATACATAAACCGGCTTTTGGGTCATCTCGCCCGTCCTTTTATTGACGACTTCTATCTTTTCCGAACACCACTTACCGCTCTGTTTGTCAGATAAATAATCGCTCAAAATATGTTTATACCAATAATGCAGTGTCTTGCCAAGCAAGCCAAACATACGGGCTACTACGGCGATATTGACAGGGGCTTCTTCAACCTTCGTCTTTTAAAAAAATTCCCATTTCGGGTACCATTTTTACGCCTCGCAAGGCTACATCGTACTCATTAGAATAATGGCGGTCGGTGCTTGCCCGCTTGTAACGACGCCGATAAAGGCGAAGGTAAATCGGTTTGCATACAAAACTGTGGCTCAAGGTTTCTATCGGATTACAATAGCCATCAAGCACTACATCGTCATAGACAGAGAGAGCACTAGGTATCCGACCTTCTTTCTCGTGCATTTCTATCACCCAACGCTCGCGGCTTTCATGTGCATCCCACATCTCAAAATGTTCCAGGATATGTCCAGGAACCAACATTGTCATGGCCGATGAAAATAACTTTTCTATCGGCTGTGCTTCTTTCTTTTTACGTCCCATTTTTTTTGCATGATTTAAGGTCACTAAAGTAATACTTTTTTTTCATAGCACCTCAAAAAAAGAGTTAGCCAATTACAATTATTTTTTTCAACAAGCCTCTATAAACACTTGTCCCATTCGCCTTCAAAGACCGTTTCAGCACCTCCCGTCATATAGACATGATTGTCAGTAGCCCATTCGATTTGCAGATCACCGCCTAATAGGTGGAGGGTGGCGTGTCGCTCACATTTCCCGTTGAGTACACTGGCTACTAGAGATGCACAGGCACCGGTGCCACAGGCTAATGTTTCACCTGTTCCGCGTTCCCATACCCGCATTTTCAACTCCTTAGGGGATAAGACTTGGATAAATTCTACGTTCGTACGCTTGGGAAAAAGGGGATGGTTTTCAATCAACTTGCCAATCCCTTCTACGTCAATATGTTCAGTATCCTCTACAAATAGGATAGCGTGAGGATTGCCCATGGATACACAGGTGATGCGATACTCCTTGTCGTTCACTCCGAGTGGGACATCCACCACTTGGGCACCGGGAATATTTACCGGTATGTCGGCGGGTGCTAATTGCGGGATTCCCATGTTTACTTTTACCGTTTTGACCTTCCCTTTTTCGGGATAGAGTGTCAATATTTTGATGCCGGCACCTGTTTCTAATTGAATCTCTGTCTTCTGTGTGTGCCCTTTATCATAAACGTATTTACCGACACAGCGCGAGCCGTTTCCACACATCGGCGACATGGAGCCATCGGCATTGTACATACGCATGGTAAAGTCGTACTTGTCGGAGGGGTCGATGAGTATCAGGCCGTCAGAACCGATACCAAAATGTCGGTCGCTTACCTTTCTGGCGAGTGCCGGAATATCTTGGATTGTGTCACCTGCACCGTATATATATACATAATCGTTGCCGATGCCTTGCATTTTTGTAAATTTCATATCATAGATTTTAAACCATAATTCAATCCTCTTTTTTTTCTTTGTACACAACTTTTCCCTCTGATATTGCATAACCTGCGAAGTAACCTACTCCACCGTTGCTGATATTGGTGACTACATTGGATGCTGGACCTCCGAACATGGGGTTTCCGCCATTTTTTACACTTTTACTCTGACCTATAAAATTAAAAAATCCTTCGGGTATCACACAAAGCTGCAAAGTAACCGTATCGCCATCCCACAAATAGCGCCTACGAGCTCTGGCTTTTTCCTTATCGCTTTCCCACACCCTATCGTTTTCCCATTCCGAACCATCCCTAAAACGTTCAACCATCATCTCAATGTACTGATCTTCGAAAAAGTTGTCCTCCTGAGTAATGAAATCCGTCAGTGAAGCCGTCAGTGAAGTGTCATTCTTGAAAAGATTGAGCAAGTAGAAATCCTTCCCCGGTGGTTCTTGGGCGTGAATATACAAAAAATGCCCCTTCCGTCCGAGCATCTCCGTAGTTTGAAGCGTCACCGAGTCTAACACTGGAACCGGTATAATGGGCGTTTGTGCTTCAAATATTTCAATGTTCCCATCGGCATTGACATCTACTGCCACTTTTAAGGTATAATCTGTTCCGGCTTCAGCACTGAATGGGTTTATGGATCGATACATACCCGGAAGCGTGTCACATTCTTGAAATGAATAGCTTGCAGCCGCTGAGTACACACTGACAGTTGCATTGGAAAGCCCCTGATTGGGGACATCATCGAAATACGGGGACGAGCGGCTGACATTTACTTCATGAGCCTTCAATTCACTCGTTATGACACTATATATGACAACTACCGGCGGCGAATTGTCCGTATGAATGGTGATAGGCTCTGTGCACGATTGTACTAATAATAAGACTGATAGCAATCCTGACAACGTCATTGCGAGCGAACAAAATGGGAGAGGATGTGTTGTGTTTTTTATATGTTTCATGTTTTTCATATTTTTACGTGTTAATGTGTTTATAATTTGGAAATTAAAATTTAAAATTATAGGTAATGGAAGGAACGATACCGAAAAGATATATCATCTCGGCGTAAGGGATTCCGGTTTCTTCATTCTGTTGATACATGATTGACCACGGATTTTTGTGATTGTAAGCATTGTAGAAGGAGAAATTCCATTCGCCCTTCCACCTCTTTGTGCTTTCCGGTTTGGGAATGTAAGTCAGCGACAAATCCAAGCGGTGGTAGTCAGGACGGCGGTATTGATTTCGTCCCGAATAGAGGGGAAAATATTCTTCACCCACTTGGAAACGTCCTGTCGGATAGGTGGTTGGCATTCCCGTGGCATACACCCAAACGGCTGAAGCGTATATTTTCTTGGAAAAATTGTAGGTAGCTACCACATTGACGGCATGTGTTTTATCAAAAGGTGCTAAATAGGTTTTCCCTTGGTTCACATCGGCAATCGTACGCTCTGAGCGCGACAAGGTGTAATTCACAAAACCCGTCAGTTTACCGGAATTTTTACGTAGCATCCATTCGATACCGTACGCCTCACCGGTACCGGTTCTCACTTCATCCTCTAAACTTTGGTTCAGTAAAAGGTTGGAATGTTCGCGAAAATCAACTACATTTTTCATGTTCTTATAATAGACTTCTGCTGATGCCTCGTACATATCATCGTTGAAATTATGAAAATAGCCTGCTGAAACCAAATCCACTTGTTGAGGCTTGATGCGGGGACTTGCCGAGAACCACACGTCTAACGGGGAACCGGCAGCCGAGTTATTGGCTAATTGCAGGTATTGGGTGTTGTGAGAATAGTTCGCTTTCACGGAAGAGTGCTCTGTCAGCTTGTAAACGCTCCCCAAAGTCGGCTCCCAACCAGTATAAGTATGGCGGACACTTCCAACATTGTGAAAAGACGAGAAACGCAAACCATATTTTACTGAAAAAGCATCTGTAAAAATCTGTTCATTAGATAGATAAGCACCAAATTCTAAAGATTCATTTTCAGGAATTACATAATTTTGCAAGTTCATCCCCTTCATATCTATTTTCCCTGGATTTAGGGTGTGATAAATCCCCGAAATGCCATACGATATATCCCACAAACCACTGATAGGGCGGTGGAAGTCGGCACGCAACTGCCAATCTTGGATGCCCGAAATCCAGGTCACATCCATCTGGTTCATGTCGGCTGATAACCTATAATGGTAATCAGAAAAATGAGCACTTATTTTACTGAAAGATTTTTCCGAAAAGGCGTGATTCCACGTGAGAGAGGAGGCTGTATTTCCATAACTGAAGTTTGCCATAGAGACGCCCATTTTGTCCGAGCCGTTGTAAATGTTAAATTCTAACTTGTCTTTTTCCGAAAAACGGTGGGTAAGTTTGCCGTTTAAATCGTAAAAATAGAGGATGGCACTGCGTAAAGCTTCATCGGAAGCAAAAACTAAAAAGAGGTCAGCATACGTGCGACGGGCAGCAACAATCCAAGAAGTTTTCCCTCCTAAGGGTCCTTCGAGCATCAAGCGACTGGAAATAAGTCCTATCCCCCCCGTTCCACTGAATTTTTCAGGAGTGACATCACGGCTTTTCACTTCCAAGAGAGAAGCCAATCTACCCCCGTGGCGGGAAGGAAAATGACCTTTGTACAGTTCAATACCACTAATCACATCGTTGTTGAAGGCAGAAAAGAAGCCCATCTCGTGTGAAGGATTGTAAACCACCGTATTATCCAAGACTATCAAATTCTGGTCGGGTGAACTACCGCGAACACTAAAACCAGTGCTTGTCTCGGAAACCGACTGCACACCGGGCAACAATTGCAAGGTCTTGATAATATCCACTTCACCCATAATCGCGGGTAGCAGGCGGATGTCCTCCATTTTTAGCTTTTCCATCCCCATCGTCAGATCGGTCACATTTTTGTCTTTCCGGATAGCACTGATAGTCACTTCCTTCAATACATTATCGGTTTTCAGCCGGATGTCTTGTGTCAATGGGGAGTTGTCAGTGATTTGTATGGACTGATTTTCGTAGCCTGTATAAGAATACCGCAAGGTGAAATTGCCCGCAGGGAGTGGTAAATTGTAGCGACCATTCACGTCGGCTACGGTGCCGGTTTTGGTTTCTACCACGTAAACGGCAGCCCCCACTAAGGATTCACCTGTCTGTGAATCAGTAATGGTTCCTTTAATGGTGCGTGTTTGCGCAAAAGAGTTATAGGGATTGAGGCTGAGAAAAACGAAGAAAAAGAACAAAATCAGTGATATTGGGGTTGACATTGGGCTGAACTTGAGGCCAACTAAATTTCTATTGTTATTAGTATGAATTTGTGTTTGTGTTTGTGTTTGTGTTTGTGTTTGTGTAATCATGTCTTCATTTTTTTGTTAATTTTTTTTCCAGCATTTAAAAGGTAGATAGTCTTCAGTCTTATGGATTTTACCTTATTCTATAAGTTTTATGATTAATACCATCAGTAAGACACTCATATTCCAAAACACCACTATTCAAAAGAGAAATAGTGGTAGTTTTCACTTGCTTCATAGGCAACATAGGCATCGCCCTATCCACCTGTTTCATGGAGGAGTTAAGAAAATTATACCAAAATTCCATTATCCGAAGGAATTGGTAACAATTAGACTTGCCGACGTCTGACAATTTTTGTTTTTCTTTTAGCTCTATAGAGAAGCAGGACAACAGAGATCGCAGATACAAAGAGTTTAGGGGTTTGACTTTCATTAGCTCTATGGAGGAATAGGGCAACAGCGATCGCAGAGATAAAGAGTTTAAGATTTTGAATTTCAAGTTTTTTGGCTTTTTTATATCACCGTGATACATCTTTCGAAGTGATCCGCTCGGGGTTCGAACCCGAGACCCCAACATTAAAAGTGTTGTGCTCTACCAACTGAGCTAGCGAATCGTTGCTTACGCAGCACCGTTGTTAACTTGCGGGTGCAAAGGTAAGCATTTTTCCGAATAGTACAAACAAATCTGTACCTTTTTTTATGTTTTTCATATTCGGACTCAGTTTCCGCTGCAATACTCTTGATTTTCGTAGCCGCAGGTCGATGACCTGCGGCTACGAAAATCAAGCCCTTACGGGCTAAGCACTTGTTTCACAATTGCGCACATTTTATCATAATTCTGTTCAATAGATTTCAGCAACTTATGTTGGGCATGCGTACGAACCAAGTTATGAGTGGGATACTTTATTTTGTAATAACGGTCACCATCGATATAGTCCATCAAAAAGCGCAAAATCTGTTCGTAAGTGATGTATCTGGCAGCAAACGCAAGATGCTCTTTTTCAATCGGTGTCAGAAATTTTGAAGTTTCCGATAGATAGCCTTCCGTATAACTCTTGAAAATGTCCATTTTGACATACACATTCTCCAAATTTTCATCATCTTCCAATCCTGCATTGGTGTAATAGCGAATTGCATCGCCGTAGTCATTCAGGCAAGTACTATTGAGCACCGTGTCTAAATCTATCACACAGAGCGCCTCTCCCTGTTGGTCGAAAAGGATATTGCTAATTTTCGTATCATTATGAGTGACACGCATCGGTATTTCACCAGACTCCACTTTTGCCCAAAAATTCCCCATCTCCTTGCGACGACTTTCTATCCACCCAATTTCTTCTCCTAAGCCGGTTACTCGCTTCACAGGATCTCTTTTCAGCGTGTCGTCCCATTGTTGAAAGCGTATCTTTATATTATGGAAACCGGGGAGAATATCCGTCAGTGGCTCTGTCATATCCGACAACAAGGCTTGAAATTTTCCAATTCCTTTTCCTCCTTGTCGGGCTAAATCCAAGGTACTGGCAGCTTGGTGAGTAATGGTGTCCTCTATAAAAAGGCAGGCTGCCCAATAGTCCCCTTCTTCGTCCAAATAAAACAATTTCCCGTCCGTAGTAGGCGTAAGAGTCAGCACCTCTCGCAGGGGATCACCACCATTAGCAACTACTTTTTTCTTTAAATGGGTCGTCACTTTCTGAATATTTTCCATCATAGCGGGGATGTTCTGAAAAATATTCTTATTCTTCCGTTGAAGGATGTAATTCGGGGCATCTCCTTCTGTTTCAACAAAGAAAGTATCATTAATCAATCCTTCACCCAGAGAACGAACTTCCTTCACTTTCCCCGCAAAATTAAAATGCGAACAACTATTTTCTGCAACCATATTCTTTATGTTTTTTGTTAATCTTATTTATTATAAACTTAGGTGTCAACAAGTCACATCAATACACACAGGAATAAGCAAGTCACACCTAATTATTAAAAGAAAACGCAAATATATAAAAATTTTTTTATATCACATTCCTTTTTTTGCAAAAAAAATCAAGTTTTGTGTTGTTTTTTCTTGGCCGCAGGGAAGAGTACATTGTTGAGTATCAGCCTATATCCAGGTGATTGTTTGTGTAAGTTCAGGTCTGTGGGCATATCACCAACGAAATGTTGATAATCTTCAGGGTCGTGTCCACCATAGAATGTCCATGTCCCTTTTCCGTATTCCCCATGAATATAGCGTGCCTCGTTCACAGATTTTGTTTCTCCCATTACCAGCACGGAGGGTTTAATCAATTTTTTGTTATAGGCTGTTGTCTGTCCCATGAAACCTTTTATCACATTCTCATGGTTCTGGCACAACATCGTAGGAACGGGATCCCATTTGGCGGAAAATTCAAACAACACGAAATAATCGTCTTGCTGGGGCACTTTCCGTACATCCGTCATATCTATATTGGAATATTCGTAAACATTGGGATTCGTTTCTAATTTGAAATCCCTGAAAGCGAATGTTTTTGCGAAGTCTAATTTTGACTGTGCCTCGGGGTCCATCGGGTCGCCATCGAAGGGTGTAGCGGCAATATCGACACCCATAGCTGAGAGTGCAATATCATAAGTGTCTGTTGCTGAGCACATAGCGAATATGAATCCGCCTGCATTTACGTAATCTCGAATGGTTCGTACCACCGCCTTTTTCAATTCCGCTATCTTGGTGTAGCCATATTTTCGGGCTGTTTCGGTATTGACTTTTTCTTCTTCTTTGTACCAGTCCATGTGCTTATAGCCGGCATAGAATTTTCCCATCTGTCCTGTAAAATCTTCGTGGTGGAGGTGAAGCCAGTCGTAATCTTTCAATTTCCCGTCCAAAACTTCCGAATCATAGATAACGGTGTAGGGTATCTCGGCGTACGTCAAGGCTAAGGTCACAGCATCGTCCCAAGGTTTTTTCTCTTTGGGAGAATAAACGGCTATTTTCGGTGCTTTTTCCAATTTCATGGCATCGGTATTCATATCTGGCTGTGAGATTTCCGACACGATAGCGTTCAAGCGGGAAGGTGTCAGCACCTCGAAACTCACGCCCTTGAGCAAACATTCTGTCCGTCCCTCGCTGCTAAAAGGCAGCACAAAACTTCCTCCTCTGTAATTGAGTAGCCATTGGATTTCGTCCCCTTGTTTCAGCGCATTATAGGCAACACCATAAGCTTTCAAGTGGTTTGTCTGCGTCAAATCCATCGGTATCAAAAGGTGATTTGCTTGCGCTTGCCCGACAAACAAGCACATCAGTGTACACACAAGCATACAAACAAGCGTACACGTAGGTGTACATATATGCAAGCATGGAATTTTGTAAATACTATTTTCCTTCATGCTCATTTTTTCGGGTTCAAATTTTGTGAATTTTGATAGCAAAGTTATAAATTATTTCGCATTTTGCGAAATAATTTATAACAAAATCGAACCACGTATTTAGGGGTACAAAACTATTTTACCGTCTGAAACGGCGAAGCTGGTAGTCCTGCCCCATTATACAAATTGCAAACCGGATTATCTGCCCAAGCGTAACGTACTGACGTAGGAAATTTCACCTTCGGCGAAGTGACAACCACCTCATCGCCCTCAATCACAGCATCCCCCCAATAATACTTTTTGTCGGGACCGGCAATCGCAAAACCCTTTAACGGCGCATTGTCTTTGCTCTTCAACCCTTGATTTGTATGATTGAATTTTACACGTATTGTATTCCCCACAATCTTGTGTGACTGATAGATAGGACCCGAAAAAGCAATGTTTTGTTTATAGGTGTTCGCACGGGCAGCTAATGCCAAGCGTAAGCCCACATCCTGCTTGTTCTTGGGATGAATATCTGCTGCCTCACCTATGTCTATGGTAACTGCCATACCGGTATTTTCTAAGGTCAGTGTATGCAGCTGCGCATCACGCAGTTCTGCCCATGCAGATTCTGTCGGTTGTGGCTTTTCGCCCCTAAAATTCGCTAACTGTACGAAATAAAAAGCCAGATGAGCACCGAAGTCTTTCCGCCAATCTTGAATCAGTAAGGGGAAGAGTGTCCGATATTGCTCAGCGCGGTCAGCATTGGATTCACCTTGATACCAAATCGCACCCTGCACGGCATACGGAACAATCGGATGAATCATCGCATTGTAAAGCACAGTCGGATGATTGGGACCCTGTAGCAGCGGAGAAGGTGCCTGCCTCATTTGTCTCTTATCTATGGTTTCCTGAAACTTCCAGTCCCCAGCCAAAGCAATTGCCTCTTGTTTGTTCGCTGCAAGCTCCAATGACAGTTCGGACGGGGTACCATAGAGGCCACCTTCTCCCCCCGTATCTGTCACCCGAACGGTAATAGTCACCTTACCGGCTTTTACCTGCTTGGCGGATATTTTGTAGCTACGGCTTACTTTATATCCGTTCGTTTCGCCTACCTTCACACCATCAAAATAGGTGATGTCGGAATCATCAATCTTTCCTAAGTTCAATAGCAACTCTTTGCCCGCCCATGCAGCCGGAATTTCCACCGTCTTACGGAACCAAACTACCCCATCAAAACCGGGTAACCCATTATTTTCCCAATGTGAGGGGAGTGACATCTTTCGCCATTCACTGTCATCGAAGCCCGGATTTTCCCAATGACCTTTAGAACCCAAATCAGCGCTTATAGAGGCAGCCTTCCAAACTTTATACTGCAACTCATATATCTTTTCGTTCTCTTCTTGCGAAAGTACCTGTACTTCTTGCACTTGAGTGTTGAAATCAGGCATAGTTTCCAGAGATTCGCCACTTGTCCAAGCCTCAGCAATCGTACCGCCCCAAGAGGTATTGATTAATCCAATGGGTACATTCAAGTTCTGGTACAAGTTGCGCCCAAAAAAGTAGGCTACAGACGAAAACAGAGGAATCGTCGCAGGAGAACAAACTTGCCAGCCAGACTCGGTTCCTTGCAAATCATCCAAAGCTAGGGGACTTGTTCTCCTGTCAATATGCAGTAGTCGTATCTGCGGATAAGTAGCGGCAGCAATCTCTTGCTCGTAGTTGTTCACTTTGCCCCAATCGGCCAAGGGCATTTCCATGTTCGACTGACCGGAGCATATCCACACCTCACCTATCAATATGTTGTTGAGGGTAACGGCTTTCCCATCGGAAATGGTAATCGTGTAAGGTCCACCAGCAGAAGGCGTTTGCATTTTCACCAACCATTTTCCTGCTTGGTCGGCACGAGTGGTATAGGTTTTCTTATCCCAAGAGGTAGTAAGCGTAACATCTTTGTTAGGCGTAGCTTTCCCCCAAATAGGAGCCTGCGCTAGCTGCTGCAAAACAAGATTGTCGGTAAACACTTTTGGTAACTCAATGCGGGCAAACAATGAAAGGCTACCCACCAATAAAAAAATCGTAGTTTGTAATAGTTTTTTCATCATATTAATTTTTAATCAAACATTATATTTATTATTTATCAGACACTATATTAATTTTTAATCAGGCACTATATTTATAATTCTCGAATCCAAATATTCCGGAAGCTAATCGGCTCACTGGGGTCAGCGTGCGACTGTAACAAGATAGGCCCTGTTTCTTGAACAACCGTCCGCGGGAGGCCAATATACTCGGTAGTACCCTGCAAGGCTACGTGATTTTGCACCAAAACGCCATTAAACTGTACCGTTACGGTCGGTGGCGTGCGATAGTTCCCGTCTTTGGTGAACGTGGGAGCGGTGAAAATAATATCATATACGTTCCATTCTCCGGGCTTGCGACTGGGGTTTACCAATGGGGCGCTTTGTTTATAAATACTTCCAGCAGAACCATTTGAATAAGTTTCCTGAGTGTAAGTTTCTAAGATTTGGACCTCATACAATTTGTGGAGGTACACACCGCTATTTCCTCTTCCCTGTCCCGAACCGGTAATGTCCTTGGGCACTGACCATTCCAAGTGGAGTTGAAAGTCTTTGAACTCACCTTTGGTAATAATATCGCCTTTACTTTTGTCAACGGTCACAACGCCGTCGTGCACTCGCCAACCAGCAGCTTTCCCTTCGCTATTTTGCCATTTTGAAAGGTCTTTACCATCAAAAAGCACGATAGCGTCCGAAGGTGCAGATTGAAAAGCATTCTTGTTGGCCTCACCGGGAGTAACACGCTCCGGTTGTGGATCCCACCACTCTGTCATCTCAGGTTTCATTCCCATCTGCTTTGGATACTCTTTCTTCTCCTGCGACTGTACCCCTAAGGTAACAGCCAACAGCATACTCACTAAAATCAAACAATTAAACTGTTTTTTCATAATTTATAATATATATTGGTTAAATTTACAGATTAATAATAACTGGTTTTATTCCTTTTTTTCGAGTGCAAGTTTACAATTTTTTTTTTTGCTGACAAAACTTTTTTTCTATAGAACTTATCGCAAAAAAATTATGTGAGTAATTAACGGTATAAAAAGTGCTCTATCCAAATTAATGTCGTACATTTGCGCGAAAAAGTTCTGAACCAAGATTAAAAGATGTTAGGATGAACAAGATTAGAAAAGTAAAAGGCGAACAGAGTATGGACAAGCAGAGTATGAACGGAGCACATTCGGCCGAAGATAGGCCATCTATTGTTATAGCCAACCCTATCTACGACTATGTATTTAAGGACTTGATGCTGAATGAACGCATTGCACGTTTTTTTATCGGTACGCTTTTAGATGAGAAGATTGTATCGGTACATTTACATCAACAAGAAGTCACTTATCGGAATAAGGAACGATTAAGTCTGGGCATTTTGCGGATGGACTTTGTAGCTGTCATCAAGAATGACAAGGGAGAATCCAAAAAAGTGCTTATTGAAATACAGAAAGCCCGCAAAATAGCCGATTTGATACGCTTTCGTCATTATCTGGGTTCCCAGTACCAAACGGAAGACACTATAGATAACAAGCTAAAGACATTGCCTATTATTCCTATTTACGTACTCGGCTTTAATTTGCCGGAGCTAAAGAGTGCTTGTGTCAGAGTAAGTCGCGATTATACTGATATGATAACAAAAAAAACTATCGCCGAACGGAGTCATTTTATCGAAC
>BNXR01000002.1 GCA_025999735.1 Bacteroidia bacterium
TTTTGCTTTTCATTCAAATAGGGAGTTATTAACGCTAATTTTTCTTTGAGCTTTTCCATGCTGCAAAGTTAGTAATAATATTTTACATACCAAACATAAACGTAAAACTAATTTACGGACAGTTCCTAAGCGACGACCCACAGTGGGCGGGTTCTGTTAGCGAAGCGATAGCCGACCCGTGGTTGGAGCGCAACTATGCAGGCGATGGCTTTGAATTTAAAGGGGTGGTTTATCCGGACATCGCACTCGAGTTTATTACGGAGTTGTACGAGTTGGGATTGGCGAAATGAAAGGTCAATTGTTTGGTTCGTACACTAACATATATTACCTTTGCGGTATGTATTTCAAGTTTTCATTAGGCATAATCCAACGCTCAACAGAAGTGATGCTTACTGGCGTTTGGTAGAAAGTTGTCGGAACCACGATGACCGGGTTTGTCATCGCACGTTGCTCAATATTGGCTTTTTGAGCGAGGATGTGAGCATTGAGCAACTCAACTTGATACGGCGTAAACTCGTTGAACGTCAAGACAATATGACTAACAAATTGTTTCGTCAAGAGGAAACAGAAGATGTCGTTGTCAATCAATTTACCGACGCATGGTAGAATCGCTTGATTGGCGAAAAGCGCATAGATGCGGGCGAAAAGCCGGCAAAAAAGCGCGGTAAAATAGGTTTAATTTTCGAGGTGGTGAATCCCACATCTACCCTTATTGCGCTTGTTTCACCGACAGACTAATCCTTTTGCGTTCCATATCCACTTGCAACACTTTCACTTGCAGCTGCTGATTGAGCGACAGCACTTCCGACGGATTGCTAATATACCGATTCGCTATCTCGGAAATATGCACCAAACCATCCTGCTTCACACCTATATCTATAAAGGCACCGAAACTTGTGATATTGGTGACGATGCCCGGCAAGAGCATCCCTTCTTGTAAGTCATTGATGGTATGTACACTATCGGAAAAACTAAACGCTTGAGCAAGCGAACGCGGGTCACGACCCGGCTTTTTCAGTTCTTTCACAATATCCTGCAAAGTCGGGATACCGATTTCTGCCGTCACATAGTTTTTGATATTAATTTTGCTGCACAAATCAAGGTTTCCGATTAAAGTCGTTACCTGATAGCCCGCATCTTTGGCCATCTTTTCCACTATATGGTAAGATTCAGGGTGTACAGAGGAATTATCTAATGGATAGCTTGCCCCTGCTATCCGCAAGAAACCGGCACATTGCTGGAAGGCTTTCTCCCCCATTCGTTTTACCTTTTTCAGCTCACTGCGACTTTTGAAGGCTCCATTTTCACGTATATAGGCGGTAATATTCTCCGCTAAAACAGGCCCCAAGCCGGAAACGTGCATCAGCAGATGCTTACCAGCAGTATTGACGTTCACCCCTACCTTATTCACGCAGGAAACCACCACCGTATCCAGACTTTCCTTCAATTTTGTCTGGTCCACATCATGCTGGTACTGCCCCACGCCAATGGATTTGGGGTCGAGCTTCACCAACTCCGCTAAAGGGTCCATCAGCCTGCGACCGATAGAGACAGCCCCTCTCACCGTAATATCGTAATCCGGAAACTCTTCCCTGGCAATCGCCGATGCCGAGTAAATCGAAGCACCACTCTCATTGACCATAAACGCCTCTATGGGTCGATTTATCGGTATGTCGCGAATAAATTTCTCCGTTTCCCGACCAGCCGTACCGTTACCTATGGCGATGGCATCTATCTTGTATTTTTCGAGCAAATGAGAAATTGCTGCTGCTGCTTCCTGTGACTGCATCTGCGGGGGATGTGGATAAATTGCCGTATTGTGCAAGAGATTTCCTGTTTCATCCAAACAGACCACCTTACAGCCGGTACGATAGCCGGGGTCTACCGCCAACACGCGCTTATTTCCCAAAGGCGATGCCAACAGCAACTGCTTCAAATTCTCTGCAAACACTTTTATCGCCTCCTCGTCTGCTTTCTGCTTATAGAGGGTCATATACTCCGATTCAATGGACGGAAAAAGCAACCTTTTATAGGCATCTTTCAAGGCCATTGCCACCTGCTCGGCACTCTCATTTTTGGCTTTCACAAACAATCGTTCCAACTGCTCACTCACTTGTTCTTCCACACCTGCGCCCAAGCGCAAACCAATCCGCAAAAATCCTTCTTTTTCGCCTCTGCGAATTGCTAATATTCGATGTGATGGACTCTTTCTCAGCACATCAGCAAAATCGAAATAATCGCTAAACGTCTCCCCTTCTTTTTCTTTTCCCTTGACAATTTTGGAATAGATTTCCGCTTGAGCTTCGACAAAACGCCTGAGTAAATCGCGAGACCTTTCGTTTTCACTGAGCCATTCTGCAATAATATCCCGTGCACCTTGTAAAGCAGCCTCCTCATCTTTTACACCCTCTTTGACGAAACGTTGCGCTTTAAAAAAGATGTCTCCATTTTCCTGCTTCATGAGCATCGCCGCCAGAGGCTCTAAGCCAAGCTCTTTGGCCTTTGTGGCACGTGTCTGCTTTTTGGGTTTATACGGCAAATAGAGGTCTTCCAAAACCCGCAAATCGGTGCATCGTTTGATGTCCGCCTCTAAGGCAGGTGTCAATTTCTCTTGCTCCCGAATACTATCTAATACAGCGGTTTTACGCTTTTCCAATTCGCTAAACTGCCTATACACCTCTTTCACTTCTTCAATCTTCACCTCATCCATGCAACCCGTCATTTCCTTACGGTAGCGGGCGATGAACGGTACGGTGCCCCCTTCATCCAAGAGTTTTACTATATTTTGTATGTAATTACCGGACACAGCCGTCTTGTCGGAAATGAAACGAATAGGGTCTATAAACATAATTTTTTCTCCTTCTGCCAAAATGGAATACATGTTGTAAATTTGCCCTTGATTTTAAAGTTGTAATTTATGGCACCTTTAACTGAAGCACAAAAGTACATGACAATTCCAAGATTTCCAAGCGCGCCAATGAAAATAGTTTATCCTGTCAATCCTTTTTTTGTCTTGAACCGTGATTTTGTCAAGATGAAAGGATTACCAAGATAATTAATTCTCTTTCATCTTGCCAATCTTGTAAATCTTATTAAAATCGTGGTTCAAACAATCAGGGCAGACACGCAGGTCTGCCCCTACATTTTTAAAATATTTCGCCTTTTATTGAAAAATAATCATCTCATTAACATATAGTCTCATTTTTCTTTTTTACATTTGCACTCTGTAAGAATACTCTTACAGAGTAAATATATACAAACATGAAGAATATTTTGAAGGCATGGTTAAAAAAGAATGACTTGACAGCCGACCCGAACGACAGTATTGCGGTCGTCTCATCGCTTGGCAGTATCAACAAAAAAGGATTGCTTGACGTCATCAAAGCTGACGGGCTGGAGCTGAGTATCGAAACCCTGGATGACGTGATAACGCGCTACAACCGCTACGCGGCACGGTATGCGGCAAGCGGATGGAACGTGGATACAGGGCTCGTCTATCTGCGTCCTATCATCACCGGTCCCTTTTACAGCAAAAGGGTTGACCCGCTGAAGAACAGCATCTACGTATGTGCCACACAGGGCATCGAAATCCGCAAGGAGTTGAAACAAACCGAGATAGAGATTTTGGGTGAGATGCCGGATGTGATGAGCATCCTGCAAGTGATAAACATGTACAGCAAAGTTGCCGACGGCACGATTACGCGCGGACACAATGTACAGGTGGACGGCACCTACATCAGGGTCATCGGCGAGGGGGCTACTGTGGGTGTGTATCTGGAAAATGCTGAAGCAGACAGCCATGTCAAGTTTGACGCCGCCGATATTGTGGTGAACGACCCCGGCAAACTGATTTTGCTCGTACCGGCCGACCTTCCGGAAGGATTGTATCGGCTGAAAGTGGTCACGCAGTTCACCGGCGGAAACAAACTGCTGAAGAACCCGCGTGAGAAAGTATTCGACCAAATACTAACCGTTTTGTAAAGGCTGCCTTAGCAGTGTTGTTAAGGCTACCTTAGCAGCGTTGTTAAGACTGCATTAGCAGTGCTGTTAAGACCGCCTTAGCAACGTTGCAAAAGCACCTTGTACAAAAATATAACGGCAACAGGATTAATTACTGTGTATAAAGGTATAAGAAAAGAAAATGTAAGTTATTATTAACAAATTAATTTTATTTATTATGAGAAAGAGTTATTTAAGAGTTGCCCTCATGGGTGTAATGGCAACAGGAATAGCAATGAGTTCCTGTAGTAAAGATGATGACAAAGGCAGTGAAAACCCCAACGGCCCCAACGGCGTGCCAGAAAAAGCAGTAATAATAGGCGATGCTGCCAACACCTGCCCTGACACGAGCGTTACGCTCACAGCAGCGGCAATGGGTGCAACGTCTTACAAGTGGTACAACGGTACAACCGCTATTGACGGGGCAACAGACAGTACCTACGTTGTAACCGCAAGCGGCACATACTTTGCCGCAGGCGTGAATGTTGAAGGCGAAGGCACAAAGAGCGTGGGCAAAACGGTAACGATAAGTGCTTGCACAACGCCTCCTGCACAGGCAACTATTAGCGGCGATGCTGCCAACACCTGCCCCATCGCTACCGTGACGCTCACAGCAGCGGCAACGGATGCAACGTCTTACCAATGGTACAACGGTACAACCGCTATTGACGGGGCAACAGACAGTACCTACGTTGTAACCGCAAGCGGTAACTATTCTGTCGCAGGGGTGAACACGGTTGGCACAGGCACAAAGAGCGTGGGTAAAACGGTAACGATAAGCGCTTGCACAGTAACGTGGACATTGGTTGACGGTCTACTAACCATCGAAGGCTTTGGTCCAATGAAGGACTATACTACTCCCACCACTAGACCTTGGGCAGCGCAAATAGATAGTATCACGTCTGTTGACATTGGAAGTGGTGTTACACGTATTGGGAAAAATGCTTTTATTGGCTGTGAGGCTCTAACATCTGTTACCCTTGGAAGTGGTGTTACAAGTATTGAGGAGAGTGCTTTCAGTGACTGTATTGCTCTAACATCTGTTGACATTCCCAATGGTGTTACAAGTATTGGGTGGAGCACTTTTGGGGGCTGTGAGGCTCTAACATCTGTAACCATTCCCAATAGTGTTACAAGTATTGAGTATGGCGCTTTTGCTGGCTGTATTGCTCTTACATCTGTTGACATTCCCAATAGTGTTACAAGTATTGGGAGTAGTGCTTTTGTGGGCTGCTATAGGCTAACATCTGTTGACATTCCCAATGGTGTTACAAGCATTGAGATTTACACTTTTGCGGGCTGTAGTGCTCTTGCATCTGTTACCATTCCCAATAGTATTACAAGTATTGGGCAGGAAGCTTTTTATAACTGTTATTCTCTAACATCTGTTACCATTCCCAATAGTGTTACAAGTATTGGGCAGGAAGCTTTTTATGGCTGTAGTGCTTTTACATCTGTTACCATTCCCAATAGTGTTACAAGTATTGGGGAGAGTGCTTTTATGGGCTGCTTTAGGCTAACATCTGTTACTTGCCTTAATCCTACACCGCTATTCAGTGGCATAAGCAGTAGTATCACTTTTCATGTTCCCGCAGGCAGTGTAGCCGCCTACGAAGAAGCAGGATGGGGTAATTGGGGAACAGTAGTGGAAATCGTTCCCTGATAGGCTGAATGTTGTCTGAAGCAGGATTAAATGCGTAGGGGCGGGGTTTACCCGCCCTGTAGAGACGGGGCATGCCCCGTCTCTACACGTTTACGCCCTCGTAGGGGCAGACCTGCGTGTCTGCCCTGCCCTGATTATCATGGTAATCTTGTAAATCTTATGAAAATCACGGTTCAAGACAAACGACAAAGGAGGTTGCGGGTCAAGCCCGCAATGACGGTAGGGGCGGGGTTTACCCGCATAGTATAGACGGGGCATGCCCCGTCTATACACATTTACGCCCGTGTGGGGCAAAGAGTTCGATAAGGCAGAGAGTTCGGCGGCAAGAATAGCAAGCAGTAGTTCAAAATGTTTTTGTTGATTTGCTTGTGGAATGGGAAAAAAGGTTTACCTTTGTGATTGTAAAATAGTAAAAACAGAAGTTATGGCAACAATGACATTAAATTATGATGCGCGAGATACGCTCATCAATAGCATTTTAAAGAGTGCTGTTTTGGCAGGCGCGAAAATTAAATCAACTTCGTTGAGCATAAAAAACACCGCAAAAGAAAAAGACTTTTTTGCCCAGTCTGTTGGAAAACAGTATGAATATCTTTTTGGGAAAAAGAAAAAATATACTGACAATGAAGTTTTTGCATACAACTCAATTCTTAGCGCAAATAAAATAGTAGCTGACGAAGAATTTTTCATTCAAACCGTATTGCCTTAATAGGATTGATTTTCGATATCAGCATAGTTGGTAGAGGTCTTATTTTGACCTTCGTAAATGGTAAATTAACGAAAATACAAGCATATTAGATGATAATATGATGAAAAGAGATGATAGCGGTCGCATTGGTCGCTGAAAATGTTTTGTTAAGTTGCTTGTGGAATGGGAAAAAAGGTTTACCTTTGCCCTTGTATTTCTGATTGACGAATGGTATAAACAAGGATTATGGCAACATATCAAATTCATATTAACGAAAGGCAAATGTTTGGAAAGAGCCTTGTAACGATGCTCAAATCTATACCGGATTTGGTTTCGTTTGAGCCTATAGCAGCAAAAGTACGGGTAGATGTAAAACCAACACCGACTTTACACACCGACCTCGAAAAAGCATTCCGAGAAGTGAGAGAAATGGCTGACGGGAAGAAAGAGAAAAAAACATTAGATACCTTCCTGCATGAACTACGCAATAATAACGACTGAGGTGTTTGCCACCAAGTTTAAGAAGTTACACCCCGCTGGCGCGGCTTTGCAAGCCGTGTCACCCATGTGCCCTGCAAGGGCACAAACATTAGCATAAGCATAAGACATTTGAAAGATACAAACTTGCGTCTATTCTATCATTTCCGCTTAAAAATTCTCGGAATATAGGTCGAAATATGTCTTGCCTTTTTGGCATCATACACATCGGCAATATTGATGAGTATCGCGGTTTCTTCTACCCCACCAAATCCGGGATTGGTAGCTGTACCGAAGGTTCGCATGGTGGGCGACAAACTCATATAAGCATTCACTAAGGGTGGAATATTTTCACCTTGGTCCCTGACACTGCGGGATAGGATTTTATAATCCTGCTCGTAATCAGTACCCGTAAATAGGGCGGCTAATTTCTCCTCGTCTAAGTCAATCTGCAATGGATGAATTGGTTGCACTAAGTTTTCGGTATCTTTAAAATATTTCTTCATAAAATAGAGAATCATATCGCGAGCTTCTAAATTGAAACTCGTGTACATCGTCACTTTACCGAAAAAGTACTTAATTTCAGGATGATCCACTGTCAAAGCACCCAGACCGTCCCACAAATTATCCAAGGCAAACAAGGACTTCCGCCCCATCTTTGTAGATTGGTACATGGGATGTACGAACGAACGCCCCAACTCTATCGTCTGTGGAAGGTATTTTGTTTTAAAGTCATCGGAAAATCGGAATAATTCTGTTGTTGCCAAACCAGGCTCTCCTTCTTTATTCAAAGACAGATTGCCACCGCAAATATAGCGATAACCGCCAATGATTTCCAACTCTTTGGTATCCCACACTATCAGCTGCAAGTAAGGGGATTCTTCCGATAAATCGAACTCGTCAATATCAACCTCTTTACCGGTGCCACCACCTGCCGAACGGAAAGTCAGTTCGCGAATTCTACCCACTTCCCGCATCAAATTGGGGGCATCTTTGGCCGTGAATATATAAATTTCATTCTCGGCCTTATTTGTTTTACGCATAAAATGCTCGTCCGTCAGCTCAGACATAAGCTTCTCTTTTTCAACAGGATAAATAACAGGTTTCATTCTTTAATAATTTAGAAATTAAGAAATTTAGGAATTTAGGAATTAGTTGTCATTGTTAAACTCTTGTTTTTTATTGCGTTCTCTCTCATAATTGCTCAATTTCTACATTCCTACATTGGGCGGGCAAACCCCGCCCCTACTTATTCTGCAGAAATAAATTGGAACATCCTACTCCATCTGATTTTATGCAAAAAAGATTCTTCTTTATCCAAAGACAACCAAACAAAAGAAGCCTTTCCAACAACATGGTCCTCAGGCACAAATCCCCAATACCGAGAATCTGCCGAGCGGTGGCGGTTATCACCCATCATCCAATAGTAATCCATCGTAAAGGTGTAACTATCAGCTCGTTCCCCATTAATATATATGAGCGAATCTTTTACATTCAACTCATTCCCTTCATAAACACCGATAATCCGCTCGTACAACGGAAGTGTCAGGAGGTTCAACTCCACTTTACTCCCTTTTTTAGGAACATACAAAGGTCCGAAATTATCCACATTCCATTGATACTGTGCATCAAATGGGAATATATCCGGATTGTAACCACCACTAACGAAGCGCGTCACTTCTTTGACGTTCGTATATTTCCGTACCTTTTCCACCATTTCTTCCGTCAAAGGCAATACATAATCGGAAGACGAGACCATGCCCATATCCTCATACGAAATACCCACATCCTCTTTCAATTTCTTCTTATTCATCTGGGTACCGTTTGTTTTCACAATATAATCATGCTGTAATCCTTTGTGTATCTCACTTTTAACGTCATTCACGTACAATTCCCCATTTTTCAACACAAGCATATCACCCGGCATTCCTACCACTCTTTTTATGTAGTTTTCTCTTTTATCCACAGGACGGGAAATGACATCAAATTTCCGCCATATCTGACTGCGTATCTGCTGTCGAGCTTGCTGTTCTGAAATAACATTGCCACGCGACAATTCAATTTGTCGATGGGCACGGGCATTGGAACGTATCTGCGAGTAATAATCCGGATTTTCATTGCCGACAATGATCGTATCACCGGTTGGAAAATTAAAGACCATAATATCGTTCCTCTGTATCTCCGATAAGCCACCAATACGTTTATAAGGATTGCTAATCAGCTCCGAATAGGCCTTCGTACTGGCCGTAAAAGGTAGCGTGTTATGCGTGAAAGGAATGGACAAAGGCGTATTGGGTAATTTTGGACCATAAGCCACTTTACTCACAAATAGATAATCACCCACCAACATAGATTTTTCCATCGAAGAGGTAGGTATGGTATAGGCTTCAAAGAAAAACAAGCGAATAAGAGTCGCCGCAACGACCGCAAATATCAAAGCATCAATCCACTCCACTGTTTTGGTTTGCTTTGCCGCTCCCTTTTTCTTCCAAAATGCCCAATGCACTTTCTTGGTGATATAAATGTCAAAAATCACCGGCACTAAAAGCAGTAAGTACCAACTGCCAACCCATAAGTCCCACAACAGATAAAAAAACAGAACGACACCGAACTTAAACCACTTATTCCTTATAATATCCGTCACTTTTTCAGATACATTTTTCTTTTCTTCAAGTATTTCACTCATATTTTAGCTTTATATTATTTTTAGCTCCTGTACATCTATATAGTCCGTTTTATCGGTGATTTAGACAATTCCCATCTGAATCAGTTTATCGAACTGAGCAAATTAATCAATGTTTCAAAGACTTTATTTCAGCAAGTCTTCCATTCCAAAGACCCCATTACTCTTTCCTTTCAAAAATTCTGCCGCCAAGACCGCACCCAAAGCAAATCCCTCTCGCGAAAAAGCTTCATGACGGATGGAAATTTCGTCCACAGGTGATTTATACGTAATGCTGTGAATGCCGGGAACTTCCCCTTCACGTACGGCAGTAACAGGCAATACCCTATCCTTTAATTCCTTTGAACGTAAATCGTCGTCTCTACCTTGCAGACGCGATAAATCGCCGTCTTTACTTTGCACTAACTCCCAAGATTGATACGCCGAATGGTTCTTTGTAATTCCCTCGGCAAGCGTAATCGCCGTACCACTTGGGGCATCCAATTTATGAACATGGTGTATTTCTTCAACAAAAGCATGATAATCAGTAAACTTGCTCATGCGTTTTGCCAATTCTTGATTTAACTGAAAAACAATATTGACCCCGATGCTGAAATTGGAGGCGTAAAAAAAAGTTCCCTTTGTGACACGACAATAATCCGTCAATTCATCCCAACGCGTCAACCAGCCCGTAGTGCCCGACACAACCGGTACACCGTTATCAAAGCACCACTTGCAATTCTCCACTGTCACCGCCGCTGTTGAAAAATCTATTGCCACGTCACACCCCTTTAACTGCTTGTCTGTGACATCTTTTCGATTGTCCACGTCCACTTTTAGAGCGGCTGTGTGTCCACGTTCCACCAAGATTTTCTCAATGGCTTTTCCCATTCTTCCGTAGCCTAATAAAGCAATTTTCATGATGTCGTATATGTGAAAAATTTGCGCGCAAAATTAGGCGAAAATTTCGATATTCCAAGCGCGTAAATGAAAAAACAGTTGAAAATTTCGATATTCCAAGTGCGTAAATGAAAATCAATGAAAAACAGTTAATTATTTGTTATTATATAGATTGTTTGTATTTTTGTGCTTTAATTACAAATAATAATATGAATATGAAAAGAGTGAGCGTACTACTTACTGTGATGTTGTTGACGGGCAGTTTGGCTGCTTGGAGTAAGGAATACCATGTTTCCGTCAAAGGAAACGATGCGAACGTTGGGACGGAGGCGGCTTCGTTCAAGACTATCGGTAAAGCGGCACAAGCGGCTTACGCGGGAGATGTAATTACCGTTCATGCGGGCGTGTACCGCGAGTGGGTCAATCCGCCACGTGGGGGCGAAAGTGACGACAATCGCATTGTCTATCGCGCTGCACACGGAGAACGGGTGGAGATTAAAGGCTCTGAACTTGTCGCTAATTGGCAGAAAGAGAAAGAGAACGGTGTTTGGAAAGTCGTATTGCCCAACAGCTTCTTTGGTGACTATAACCCTTACAAAGACCCGATTTACGGTGATTGGTTCTGGGATAAAGGTCGGATACACCATACCGGCGAAGTCTTCCTGAACGGCAAATCGCTGTACGAGAAGGAAACACTGGATAAAGTACTGCATCCGGTGGCAAATGCAGGTGTTCGTGACAGCATAGGCTCTACTTATACCTGGTATTGCGAAAGCGATGAGCAACAGACCACTATCTGGGCAAATTTCCACAAGTTCAATCCCAATAAGGAACAGGTAGAAATCAGTGTGCGCAGAACGTGTTTTTACCCTGAAAAACAGGGCGTCAACTACCTGACTATTCAAGGATTTCACATCAGTCAGGCGGCTACGCAATGGGCTGCGCCTACTGCCGAACAAATCGGCATGATTGCCACCCATTGGAACAAGGGTTGGATTATTGAGAACAACGTTATCAGTAATTCCAAATGTTCAGGTATCACGCTGGGAAAAGAGCGGGCAACAGGTCATAACGTGTGGTTGAACGACATGAGCATCGACGGTTCGCTGCATTACATCGAAGTGACTTTCCGTACCCTGCGCAATGGCTGGAATAAGGAAAACATAGGCTCACACATTGTGCACAACAACGAGATATTCGCCTGCGAACAAACAGGTATTTGCGGCAGTATGGGTGCGGCGTTCAGCCTTGTAGAAAACAATTACATCCATGATATTTGGACAAAACGGCAGTTTGAGGGTGCTGAAATAGCGGGCATCAAGTTTCATGCTGCCATTGACACGCGAATATGTAACAACCGTATTCATAATACAGGTAGAGGTATCTGGCTTGATTGGATGGCTCAGGGGACACGGGTATCCCGAAACCTGATTTACGATAACTACTGGGACGATATTTTCGTTGAAGTGGACCATGGTCCCTACTTAGTGGATAACAATATTTTCGGCTCGCGCGGTGTTAATGTATGGGATATGTCGCAGGGAGGTGCTTTTGTACACAATCTTTTTGCAGGCAGTTTCCGTGTACACCAAGAAAAAGGGCGTTATACACCTTATCACTTTCCGCATCAGACGGATGTCGCCGGACTTTCCATCATCCTGAGTGGCGATGACCGTTTCTATAACAATCTGTTTCTGCCGGTAGCTCCGAATGAAAAGACCGTTTACGGACTGAGCGCTTACGGTAAAACCGGTTATCCGATATTTGGCGACGGGAATGTGTATTACAATTCTGCACAACCTTTTGAAGGAGAGGTAAATCGTGTTGTCAACTCCGATTTTAACCCAGATTTTAAAGTTGAGGACAAGGGTGGTGAGGTGTATGTGTCTTTTTCCTTGCAGGGAATAGAAAAACTGGCAACCGAGCAAGTGACGACAGAGCGTCTGGGCAAAGCAAAACTTCCCCGACAAGCGTACGAACAACCAGACGGAACACCTATCACGATTGACACCGATTATCTGGGTTATCCACGTCGTACTCACCCACAACCGGGACCTTTTGAAGCGGTTAAAGATGGAAGTTTCCGCTTTAAAGTTTATCCGAACACTCAGAGATAAGTTTGATGTATTGATAGCATGATGGAAACTAAATTATTAGTTTTCACTATTCAATTTCTCAAGGTTTCGGTAATTTTGTGCTGCATCGACACTGTAAACACTTCCCGAATAGTCGGTTATCAGTTGTTTGTACAGAGTTAGGGCTTCCGCTTTTTTATTCTGCTTAGCTTCCAATTCCGCTAATAGAAAAATCGCTTCCGCCTGAACAGATACCTCTCCGCTTTTGTCTTTCAGAGATTGGAGTTGAGTGATTGCTTTGTTCGTTTCTTTTTGTTCTAAAAAAAGTTTGGCTTTCAGTAGGGAAACATAGTCGGCAATGCCGGCTTCTGTCCCCAGAAGGATGGAATCCAATGCGAGGAGAGCTTTGTCGCTTTGTTTTTTGAAAATCAGATATTCCGCTTTGCCCACCTTTTCTAAGACAGAATTATCCGCTTCGTCTCCGTCGTCATAATTCATCGTTATGAAGTGACTGATTTTCAAGGCATCGTTGGCTATCAATTTGGAAGTGGAGCCTTTTAAAACGGAGAATTGTGCATTTGCCCACACCAAGTCACCTTCGTAGTAGGCCATCCACGCTTTTTTTAATTTAGCTTCATATCCGATGTCGCTGTTGGGTGCTGCTTTTTCGATTTGGGTATAGATAATCGTCGCTTCCCACGGATTATCGGCGAAAGCAAGTATGTCGGCACGTTTGAGTTTCAACAAATTCATACTGTTTGTGCTCAATCGGGCTGTTTTAACAGCATTTTCTAACAAAATATTGGCAGAATCGGGTACGTGTAATTGGTACATATATAAGTCAGCCAATAGGATAACGATGTCCGTATGCTCATCATTAAAAGTGTTTGTTTTGATAAACCGTTCGGCATCTTTTGCTAATGCGGCGTATTCTGTGAGCGGTGCCGTTTTTTCTTTATATTCTTCGTATTTGCTGAAAATGATTTCTTTCGTAGCCGTCGTATAATAGGGGTTCTTTTCTTTACCAGCTTCTATTATTTTTTTGCAGGCAGTCGTAGATATTCCGTAATACTTTGCTCTGCGGGCTTCACGAGCAATATTTAGAAAGACATCTAATTTCTCAGGCATCTTGTCATTCAGTTTTTGTGCATATTCCAAGGCTTGGGGGAAATTTCCAACTTGCAGAGAATGCCATGTTTTTAAGTGGTCAAATATGGGGTTGTAATTTGGTTGGGTGAGGATTTTTGCCAAATAGGTGATGAGTAACGTGTCCATACTTTCGTTTACATCATACATTTTTGCGGTGTTTAATTTGGAGCATATCAGATTGATATTGCCGGGATTTTGCAGTAAGTAGGTCGTGAACTGGCCTAACATGGCCGTGTAGTTACGGTCGTACATATAATTATCACCGATTTCAAGGGTATAAAGGTTGGGGTTCTTTAGTAAATCACGTCCCTTCAGATAGACCTTGTTTGCCCAATCATATTCCCTGATATTAGCGAACTTATAGGCTAAATTGGTAATGTCATTGTTGTTGGGGACTAGTTTGTTGATAGCCTTTTTAAAGGTTTCTTCGGCTTTATTCACTTTGCCTTGTTGCATGTAAATATAACCGAGGCTCACCAGAAAGTCCTTATTATTATCATCTGTTTTCAGGTATTTTTTCAGGCTTTCTTCTGCTTTATCGTACTCTTTGTTGTTTATCAATGATATGACATAGTAATCAAGGTATTGCGAATATCTGCTGCGCTCATATAGTTTCAAAAACAGCTCGGCTGCCTTTCCATATTCTTTGTGGTTGTAATATTCGTAAGCCAATTGGGCATCACTCTGTTGCGGTGGCGTTTGAGCACTACCGCACAAAGTAATTAATATTAAAAAAAAGACATATAAATTGCGCATATTTTCTTTTAAAGACTGTTTCAATAATTACCCTCACATTAGACAAAACATCTTCCATTTTTTTTGCAAAAGTAATATTTATCACTTGGAAACGAAAATAAATTTACCCTATCTCGTTTCAGGTGCTCGTTGGTGATAGATGTACTTAAAGATGAAGATAATCTTCGTAAGACCGGATTTTCCAAAGATGGGAAACATCAATGTCCACAAATATTTTTGCAGAGAAAATAATTACTCATTTTTGTTACGATGGTAACGTAGTGACACAAAATCTTGTGTTTCTACAATATTTATCTTAATTTTGCGCTTCTAATGTGTCCTATTACCTTTATATGGTGGGAAACTTTAGTTAATTATAATATAGTAAGCAAGATGGATTACATTTCAACTCGTGACAGTGCACGATGTAAATATAATAGCAGTACCGTTTTAGTGAAGGGTTTGGCTGATGATGGAGGGCTTTTTGTGCCAATGGACTTTCCGACAGTTACCTTTTCAGGCAGTGAAAGCTATATTGAGATGGCGAGCAGGATTTTCGGTCAATTCTTGACAGACTTTGAAGGCGACACCATTGACAATATCTGTCAGCAAACATACGCTCATTTCAACCCATCCGTACTGACAAAAATAAGCGACAAGCTTCATTTTCTGGAACTCTGGCATGGTAAGACGTCTGCCTTTAAAGATGTTGCCTTGCAAATCTTCCCTAAATTGCTACCTGTTGCACTAAAAAACATCCACGAGGAGGCAGACGTTCTGATATTGGTGGCTACTTCCGGTGACACCGGGAAAGCAGCACTTGAAGGCTTTGCGAATGTACCGCAGACGAAGATTGTCGTTTTTTATCCGCAAGAGGGGGTGTCGGAGATGCAAAAAAAGCAGATGGTAACGCAAGAGGGTGATAACGTAGCTGTTTTTGCAATTAAAGGTAATTTTGATGATGCGCAAACGGCTGTGAAACGCATATTGACCGATGGGGCATCCTTAAATACCAAGTCGGATAAGGTCATTTTGTCTTCGGCAAATTCTATCAATTGGGGGAGACTAATGCCTCAAATAGTCTATTACTTTTCAAGCTACTTTGCGGTGGCTAACAAGGGCGAGAGAATAAACTTTATAGTTCCGACAGGTAATTTTGGCGATATATTGGCAGGCTATTATGCCAAGAAGATGGGCTTGCCTATTGATAAACTAATTTGCGCTTCCAACCAAAACGATGTGCTGACGGATTTTATTAATACAGGTATTTACTCCGTTAAACGCCCCTTTTATAAGACAATTTCTCCATCCATGGATATTCTTGTTTCCAGTAATTTGGAACGACTGCTTTTTGATGTCTATGACGGCGATGCAGCTGCTATTGCAAGGCTAATGGACGTACTAAAGCACAAAGGTGAATTTAAGATTGGGGACGCGCAATTAGCGAGGATTCAGGATACATTTGTGGCTGATTTTGCCACAGAGGAGGAAACCAAATCCTCTATTAAGTGGGTGTATGGAAAATATAACTATCTCATTGATACGCATACAGCTGTTGCCTTTTCAGCATATAAGAAGCAGTCCTTTGAGAATAAAACCGTCATTCTTTCAACAGCCTCCCCCTATAAATTCCCGCAGGAAGTATATGAGGCGATATTTGGTGCGAACTGGATTGAAAGGGGTAGTGTGGACTACGCTACTGCGCTTTATGAGAAAATGGGGTTTGAAATACCTGCAAATATAGTGGAGTTAAAAGGCAAAAAGGTAATACATACCGGAGTGATTGACAAAGAAGATATAAAAAGCACTTTGGAGGAGTTCCTTAGTGTACAAAAGATGACAAAATGAAAATAATAGTTCCTGCCACGTCGGCTAATTTAGGTTGTGGATTTGACAGTATTGGGATTGCCCTTGATTTGTACCTCGAATTGGTGATAGGGCAAGCGAGTGACACTTGGGCAATAACGCATAATTTGGGTGCAGGTATATCCAAAGATGAAACGAATTTAATTATTAAAACGGCACTGTCATTGGCTTCTAATTTGCAGCCTCATAAGATTGCAATGACCTCTAATGTCCCCTTAACACGGGGTTTAGGCAGTAGTTCCACAGCCATTGTCGCAGGTATATTGTTAGCCAATGAGCTTGCACAGTTGGGTATGAGCAAACAAATGATGTTAGATTTTGCGTCCAAGATTGAAGGACACCCCGATAACGTCGCACCTGCTATTTTAGGAGGTCTTGTGATTGGGTGCTTTCGCAACGGCACATTAGATTATGTATCAATGCACGCTCCGAATTGTGCTTACATAGCCTTTATTCCGAATTACAGTTTGCCAACGTCAGTTTCTCGTGGTGTGTTGCCCAAAACGATTGATTTTCCTGAGGCGGTGACGGCTTCTGCCATCTCAAATGTAATGGTGGCAAGTCTTTTAAAGGGTGACATTTCCTTAGCAGGGAAAATGATGGAAGAAGATAAATTCCACGAAAAATATCGCGGTGCCTTAGTACCGGAATTGGAAGAAGTAAGGAGGATTTCTCACAAATTCGGGGGATACGCGTGCGTTTTGAGTGGTGCAGGTCCTACCGTTTTGATATTGGCACCCCAAGAGAAAATGGCGAACATCAAAGAAGAGTTATCACAATTTGATGCTCTCATTATTGAATTACACCCGGATGCGCAGGGAGCACGAGTGGAATAGAGCAGTTATGAAGAAAGTCGTTACGAGAATTTAATAACCTAATAATATAATGTATGAAAAAAATCGAAGCAATTATTCGTAAATCAAAGTTTGTTGAGGTTCGCAATGCTCTACATGAGGCAGACATTGAGTTTTTGTCGTGGTGGGACGTAAGGGGGCAGGGAAATGCTAAACAAGGTCTTATTTTTAGAGGCATTGCCTACGATGTCAATACGATAGACAGGATTTGTCTTTCTTTTGTTGTGCGTGACCAAAACGTGGAAAAGGCCATCGACACCATCCTAAAAGCGGCTTACACAGGCGAGAGCGGTGATGGTCGGATTTTTGTGTCCGACATTGCGCAGTCTATTCGTATCCGTACCGGCGACAGAGGTGATGAGTCGTTGTACAATAAACAATAGAAAAGGCATCGGTCAAAAAGTCTTTGTTAAGATTTCCCGGATATTATCAGCTTTACCCATCGTATAGTAATGTATCGCGGGTACGCCGTGTTTCAGCAGGTCTTTACTTTGCATCGTACACCATTCAATACCGGTATGATAGAAGTCCTCTTTGTTTTTGCATTTGCGTATTTCCTTCATCAGGGCTTCCGGCAGGTCAATGCTGAATGTACGTGGCAACATATCAATATGCTTTTGGGTGGAAATAGGCTTTAGACCGGGAACGATTGGTACGGTGATACCGACCGCACGACAGCGTTTGACGAAATCATAAAACCTGTCATTATCGAAAAATAGTTGGGTGATGATGTAATCGGCACCCGCATCCACTTTCTGTTTTAAAAACTGAATATCAGTCTCTTGGTTTGGCGACTCAACATGCTTTTCAGGGTATCCGCCGACACCGACACAAAAGTCCGTAGCAACGGCATCAGAGAGGTTGTAGTCTAAATACTTCCCCTCATTCATGCTGTGTATTTGCTGCACCAACTCATAGCAATGCGAATGACCGTCCGGCTCCGGGGTAAAAAGTTTCTGCCCACTGACAGCATCCCCCCGCAGAGCAACTACATTATGAATACCCATAAAATGAAAATCCAGCAAATCGTTCTCCAACTTACTCCTACCGACACCCCCACAAATCAGATGGGGAACAATCTCAAGGTCAAAACGTTTCATGATGGCAGCCGCAATCGCAACGGTACTGGGACGTTTGGTGACTGTCACCTTTTCAAAACAACCGTCTTGGCGGCCATTCGTTGTGGGGCGAAATTCAATCTCATCGCGGTGGGTAGTGATATTAATAAAGGGCGGTTTAAATTCGAGTAGGGGCTCAATCGCCCCATACAATTTTTCCACGTCACTCCCTTTCAAAGGGGGTACCAACTCAAAAGAGGCAAAAGGCTTCTCTGCTTTATTTAGAATTTCTATGACTTTCATTGTTTGTTACTTGTTGATTGATTGATTGGGCTTGCAAAATGTGGGCATTATCAAATACCGCCGCCATCGGTAAACGATGTGATGGCCTTTTTTTGGACAATACGTGAATGTGGTGGGACACTGAATACCTGCCAGATGTTGCCACCAATAACGGAATCATGCCCAATGGTAATGCGTCCCAGAATGGTCGAATTGGAATATATCACCACATTGTCCTCAATAATCGGATGACGTGGCACATTCATAGGCAACCCATGATCATCATATACAAAGCCCTTCGCACCTAAGGTCACGCCCTGATACAGTCGAACGCGATTACCTATCACGCAGGTTTCACCAATCACGACACCCGTACCGTGGTCAATGCTGAAATATTCACCGATTTTCGCTGCCGGATGGATGTCTATTCCGGTTGCTGAATGTGCCAACTCGGTAATGATACGCGGTAATAGCGGTATCTGCAACATTAACAACTCATGCGCCATCCGATAATGCAACATCGCCAACACGGCAGGATAACAGAATATTACTTCACTGCAATTTATTGCCGCAGGGTCAGAATCAAGCATAGCTTTTATATCTGTCGCTAACAACCGCTTGATTTCCGGCAATTTACCGATGAAAGCAAGTGTCAAATCCGTTGCCGTTTGAGGTTCCACCAATTTATTGTCACTACACAGACTACTGTAAATCTGACTGTTGAGTAAGGTGAATAAATGTTCCACCTGCTTATTCATGCCATCCTCCCTCATATCCTTCATATCCCCGAAAATATGTGGAAAGAAAACAGCCTTTGCCACCCCCACCAACTCCTTTATGCTATCCATATTGGGTAAGGAATCCGGGCACGGAATAAATTCACATTCCGGCACATCGTTGCGATTCAATTTGGCGGAAATATCTCTTAACGTGTTTGTAAGTGTATTCATAATCTATTTGTCAAATACCGTTCAGCATCGATTGCCGCCTTGCAACCACTCGCGGCAGCCGTTATACCCTGTCGATAGTCCGGATCCATCACATCACCGGCCGCAAAAACACCTGCTACGTTTGTCTGTGTGCCTTTGCCCTGAGTAACGATATAGCCGACTTCATCGGTATGGATGTATTTCTTAAAGACTTCTGTATTAGGAGTATGTCCTATTGCTAAAAAGAAACCATGAACCGCAATATCTCTTTCTTGTTCCTCGGGTGTCCCCTTTTTATACCACAACTTTACGCCACATACACCACCCTGGTCACCGTAAATTTCCTTGGTATTGTGTTCAAATAATACTTCTATATTCTTCGTATTCATCACTTTATCCTGCATAATTTCGCTTGCCCGCAGGAAATTTTTGCGTACAATGAGATACACCTTATTACATAGACCGGATAGGTATGTTGCCTCTTCGCAAGCCGTATCTCCGCCACCAACCACTGCCACATCTTTGCCTTTATAAAAGAATCCGTCACAGGTGGCACAAGCACTCACACCCATGCCGGCAAACGCTTTCTCGGAAGGGATATTCAGGTATTTGGCCGTTGCACCGGTAGCAATGATAACGGCATCTGCCACTATCTCTTTCTCGTCGTCAATAATGACACGGTGTAGAGGTAATTGTGGAGCTGATGAAAAATCAACGGCACTAACCGTCCCGAAACGAATGTCAGCACCGAATTTTGCCGCTTGTGCCCGTAAATCCTCCATCAAAGCAGGACCCGCCACGCCCTGTGGATAGCCCGGAAAGTTTTCCACTTCGGTCGTGATTGTCAACTGTCCGCCAAACACCATACCGGTATATAAAACAGGTTGCAAGTTTGCCCTGCCGGCGTAAATGGCAGCCGTATAACCCGCTGGACCGGAACCAATAATCAAACATTTAACCCTTTCCTGTTCCATAATTTTTCATTTATTTTGATGATGGTATGCCACTACCGGTTTGCTTCACAGCCATGCGTATGGCTCTTGCAAACCCTTTAAATATCGCTTCAATCAGGTGGTGTGTATTCTCACCACTCGCCTCTATATTCAGATTACAGGCTGCTTCTTGACAAAAGGAAGCAAAAAAATGGCGAGTCATCTCTGTGGGGAAACCGCCAACATACTCCCGTTGAAAGTTTACCTTCCACTCCAAGCACCCGCGTCCCCCGAAATCAAGGGCAATGGTGGCTTTCGCTTCATCCATCGGCAACACGAAACCATATCGTTCCATCCCCTTGCGACTGCCTATTGCTTCACGGAAGCATTGTCCCAGCACGATGGCGGTGTCTTCAATGCTATGATGCTCGTCCACTGCCAAGTCTCCTTTTACGTCCACCCATAAGGAGACACCACCATGACGGGCAATCTGTGCCAACATGTGGTCAAAAAAGTCTATACCGGTATGCGACTCGCAGGTGCCGTCACCATTCAAATCCAACGTAATGCTCACCTGTGTTTCCGCCGTCTTCCGACTGATGGACGAACGCCGACTGCCTTGTAAAAGGAAGGTAGCAATGGTATCCCACGAGCTACTTTGTAATGCTACCGGCAGTGTACCCACATCTTCCATACCTATATATATACCACGCAATCCCATATTTTCCGCTAACTGCATATCTGTCAAGCGGTCACCGATGACGTACGAATGAGCGAAATCGAGATGTTCATTTAGGTATTTCTCTACCATGCCTATTGCAGGTTTCCGATACGGCGAGTTATCTTCTGGTCGGTGCTTGTCAATCAAAATCTCATCAAACACGACGTGCTCACCCGCCAGCGTTTTCAACATCCACTCTTGGGATGGTAGAAAGTCGGACATGGGAAAAGAATCGGTGTCTAAACCGTCCTGATTGCTGACCATCACCAATGAATAATCTGTTTGTTCTGCTATTTTGCGCAAGGCCCCAATCACCTCCGGCAGGAACTCCGTTTTTGCCAAACTGTCAATCTGAAAATCCCCCGACGGCTCCTTAAGTATGGTACCGTCACGGTCAAGAAATAATATTTTTTGCTTCATCCGTAATGGCTTATTCGTACTCGAGGCGGGAATCGAACCCGCACGATCGCAATGATCACAGGATTTTAAGTCCTGCGTGTCTACCAATTCCACCACTCGAGCGACGTATTTTCATGTTTTTTGCATTTTGCGGGTGCAAAGATATAAAATAATTATAAAAACAAAATCATTTTTACTATATTTGTCGCCTTAAATTATGAAAAATATACGATAAGTTTACACGATAAGTTTGCACGATAATGAGTAAAAATAGACGAGTAGCCGGTTCTTATTTTGTATCAACATTAAGTATTTCCTTAGTGTTGATTGTGGTGGGTTTATTGATTTTTCTCCTGTTAAATGCCAAGGTATTATCAGACCATGTCAAGGGAAATATTGGTTTTTCTATTATCGTCAAGGACAATGTCAACGAGGCTGAAATCAAGAAATTACAGAAAATATTAGATACCAAAATGTTCGTTTCTTCTTCTGTGTTTATCAGCAAAAGTGAGGCTGCACAGGAGTTTAAGCAAGAATTGGGAGAGGACTTTGAGGAAGTATTGGGCTACAATCCCCTGCGTCCGTCCATAGAAATAAAGTTAAATCCTGTGTATGCCAACAATGATTCTTTGAGTCTGATTGCAAGTAGCTTGTCCGAGTACGATATTATACATGAGGTGTCATACCAGAAAAATTTAGTGGAATATATAAATGACAACATCCGCAAAATCAGTATGACATTATTGGTAGCCGTAGCAGTATTGGTGTTAATATCGTTCACTTTGATTAGGAATACTATTCATTTGGCGGTGTATGCTCAGCGTTTCCTAATAAAAACGATGCAAATCGTTGGTGCAAAGTCGTTTTTCATCTCCAAGCCCTTCATACGGAGTGGTTTTTGGTTTGGCTTTTTTGGCAGTATGTTTGCCAACATTGCATTGTTAGCAGGCATTTACTTTTTGCAGGGACAAATTGGAGGAGTGGTTAATGTGATGAACTATCGGGTGATACTCTTGATGTTATTGTCCGTCTTTGTTTCCGGCATACTCCTATCCTTTTGTTCCGCGTGGTTGTCAGTTTCTAAATATTTACGAGCAGATTTGAACGATTTGTATAATTGAATTTTTGGTGTTGCTAAGAAAGTATATACAACGTCCCGTTTCTGGATAGTGGAATTGCCGCATTGAAATGAATGGGTAACAAACCGGTATGAAATTAGATTTCCATCCTAACTCCTTTTCTATGTTGAAGAACTATTCGAAAGAGAAGTTCTTTACTGATTTAATGGCGGGCGTCATTGTGGGGATTGTGGCTTTACCGTTGGCGATTGCCTTTGGTATTGCTTCCGGTGTTAGTCCTGAACAGGGACTGATTACCGCTATCATTGCCGGATTTATCATTTCTTTTTTGGGCGGTTCATCCGTGCAGATTGGCGGACCGACAGGGGCGTTCATTGTTGTCGTGTATGGGATTGTGCACGAGTTTGGGATGGATGGACTGATTGTGGCTACGGTGATTGCCGGTTTGATGTTGCTGCTCATGGGACTGCTGAAGTTGGGTACGGTGATTAAGTTCATCCCATACCCTATCATTGTTGGCTTCACGAGCGGTATTGCCCTGACGATTTTCACGACACAGGTAAAAGACCTTCTGGGAATGGATATTGCCGCTGTGCCAGGAGATTTTGTATCAAAATGGGTTGTTTATATTCAGAATATCACGACGATACACCCCGGGTCACTGCTTGTGGGAATTGGAAGTATTTTAATCATTGCATATATGCCGAAATTATCGCGCAAAGTGCCCGGTTCGTTGGTGGCGATTGTATTTATGACTGTTTTGGTATATCTATTGCGTGAATATGCAGATATTACAGGCATTACAGGCGCGATGGGCATTGAAACGATTGGTGACCGTTTCCAAATAAATCCCGAGCTACCGGCACCGGAGTTTCCGGCTATCAGTATGGCGATGATTAACAGATTACTACCTTCAGCCTTTACTATTGCGATTCTTGGAGCGATAGAATCTTTGCTTTCGGCGACGGTGGCGGACGGTGTGACCGGAGATAGGCACAATTCCAATACAGAGTTGATAGCACAAGGAGCGGCCAATATTGTCGTGCCGTTTTTTGGTGGCATCCCGGCTACGGGCGCGATTGCCCGCACGATGACCAACATCAATAACGGTGGGCGGACACCGATTGCAGGAATGGTGCACGCTGTCGTGTTGCTGTTGATACTTTATTTCTTGGGACCGCTGACAAAGCATATTCCGATGGCTTGTTTGGCGGGTGTATTGGTAATAGTTGCCTATAATATGAGTGAATGGCGGGTGTTCCGCTCGCTATTGAAAAATTCGCGTTCCGATGTGGCGGTATTAGTGACGACCTTTCTGCTGACGGTAATCTTCGACTTAACAATTGCCATTGAAATAGGGCTTTTACTGGCGATGTTGCTGTTTATGCGCCGTATCAGTGAAACTACCAAGGTGTCAGTTGTAAAAGACAAGTTAGACCTTTCGCAAGAGGGTGAAATTCAACACGTAGAAGAAAAACTGGATTTGCCCGATGGAGTGGAAGTATATGAAATTGATGGTCCCTTCTTTTTCGGTATTGCCAATAAGTTCGAGGAGTATATGAGGAGTTTAGGGGAGAAACCGAAGGTCAGGATTATTCGGATGCGCAAAGTACCGTTTATGGATACCACCGGCTTGCACAATTTAGAGAGTTTGCATCGGCTATCGAAAAAAGAGAACATTCAATTGGTGCTATCGGGTGTCAATGAGAAAGTTAGGGCTGTACTAGAAAAATCCGACTTGTGGCAACAATTAGGTGAAGATAATATTTGCTCGAATATACGGGAGGCAATAGAAAAGGCTAAGACGTATGTGGCGTAAATATCAAAATAACCGAGCTGAATAGGTGTTATTTCAAAAACTCTTGTATCAAGTCTTCTATTGTCACTTTCTCGGCTTCGGCCTTATAATTCTTAAAGATGCGGTGTCTTAAAATAGATTCGGCGACATATTTCACATCTTCCAAATCAGGCGCATACTTTCCCTGAATAGCGGCGTACGTCTTGGCACCGGAAATTAAAAACTGAGAGGCACGGGGACCGGCTCCCCAGTTCAAATATTTCTCTGCCAAAGGGTGCGCTCCCGGTTTGCCGGGACGAGTCTTTGCAGCCAATCTCACCGCGTATTCCGTGATATGGGGGGGAACAGGTATGAGCCTGATGACTTGTTGAAACTTTAAAATCTCGGCTCCGTCCAGCACCTTGTTCAAGGTCTTCAACCCACTACCGGTAGTATTTTCTACGATACTAACCTCCTCCTCAAAAGTAGGGTAATCCAATAGTACACTGAACATAAAGCGGTCTAATTGTGCCTCAGGTAGTGGATAGGTACCTTCCTGTTCGATAGGATTTTGTGTCGCTAAGACAAAAAAAGGTTGCTCCAAATTGTACGTCACTCCGGCGGCAGTAATTTTGCGCTCCTGCATGGCTTCCAAAAGAGCACTCTGCGTCTTGGGTGGCGTGCGGTTAATCTCATCTGCTAAGACAATGTTTGCAAACAAAGCACCTTGAATAAACTTAAACTCCTTGTTGTTGTCCAGAATTTCCGTTCCAATAATATCCGATGGCATGAGGTCGGGGGTGAACTGGATGCGACTGTATTTGAGTGCCAACATCTCCGAAATAGCCGTCACTAATAGAGTTTTCGCTAATCCGGGTACACCGATTAATAAGCAGTGACCGTTACTGAGAATGGAAATCAGCACCTTGTCCACGACCTCGTTTTGCCCAATAATCTTACCCGCAATCTCTGTCTTTAAATCTTGATATTTCTCCTTTAATTGGTCTATTAACTTCACATTGTCTGTCATCATCGTATTTTCATTTATTGCACCCACCATTTATTTAATCCACCCATCGTAGCGAAACTTTGCCTTTTTATAGGCTTCATCAAGGCTGATGTAGGTATCTACTTGTTTCTCTTTAATCCATTTGTCTAACGTTGTCATGCGCTTTTCATTCTTCAGCATATTTTCAAAGATAGCCCAATCCTCTTCTAAATTGGCCTTATGGCTCTTGTAAAACGCTTTCAATTTGACGATTTTAAACTCATCGCGACCGGTTTTTTCTATAAAGGGTTGGGAAACATCGCCAACCACCATGTTATTGATTTGTCGGGCTAACTCGCCTTTGATTTCCGAGCGTTCAATCTTAGCATCTAAGCCACCGCCAACGAGCAATCCCCCATTATTTTTCGTTTGTTTGTCTGTTGAAAAATAGTAAGCTGCCTGTTCAAAAGTGAGGTCTCCTTTGGCGATAAACTGCCGAATACTATCCAATCTTCCTAAGGCTTCTTCTTTTTCTGTATCATTGACTTTCGGCTGTAAGAGGATATGTTTCACGTTCACTTTTTCACCTTGTTTATCAATCAGTTGGATGATATGAAACCCATATTCTGTCTCTACAATTTTAGAAACACGATCCGATTTCAGACTGAATGCTACATCTGCAAATTCCGGTACCATCTCGCTCTTAGACATATAACCCAATTCACCGCCTCTTGCCGCCGAGCCGTCCTCTGAATATAAAACGGCGAGCGTGTTGAAGGTCTTCTCTTTGCTGGTGATTTGGTCACGAAATTCGCGTAACCTGCCTCTAATTCTCTCTTTTTCAGCATCACTAATCATCGGTTTGATAACAATCTGCTGTATTTCATATTTATCAGGTATGTCCGGCAGACTGTCTTTGGAAAGTTTGCGATAGTAAGTCCTCACTTCGGATGGGGTGACCCGTAAGTTCTGAACAATGTGCTGTTGCATATTTTCAGCAGTCAATTTTTCTCGGGTAGGCGACCGCAATTCATTGGTAATCTCGTCTATACTTTTGTTGAAATAGCTTTCCACTCGCTCGCGTGAACCTAAGGCATTGACGAAATACTCTATCCGTTGCGCTACTTCGGATTCCACATCGGCCTCCGTCGTGATGACACTGTCAAGTCTTGCTTGAGCAATCAGTAACTTTTGTATCAACAGTTTTTCTAAGATGTCAGCCCGATAGTCCCCTGAGGAAGAAATCATTTGCTGCCCTTGTTCTTGTAAAAATTCGTTCTCGATGTCGGATTTCAATATCACCTCTTCCCCTATCACGGCGATGATTTTATCAACCACATTTTTCTGCGCAAACACGCTGCATAGTAAGGGCAAGAATAATAACAATACTACTTTTTTCATATTCTCAATAGATGGTTACATAATTTTTCTGCACACCTTCTTGGTTAATCTGTCTTTCGAGTTCCACTTCAAACTCCATTTTGACCTTATTCTTCAATATCAACTCTATTTCATCTTTTACGTATTCCAACGGTGCTACGGTTTGTTCTTCGGCAAACTCTACTAATTTCAGGAAATAGTAATTTTCATTGTCTCCCAATTCCACGCGCTTCGTTCTCATTAATTCCCTTGTTGACACTTTGAACTCACTGGGTATCAAATTGAGTATAAAGCCCAACTCCTGCCATTGATTATCGAAGTTATCAAACTTCTTGGCATTAGAGATGCAATATTGCTCCAAATTGTCTAACGATTGTGCATCATTTGCCGCAAACCACCTCCGCAATTCAGACATCTTAGGTGCAGATTCCGGTATAATAAAAAAGACGGCTCGCACGATGGCAGTAGGCAAAATGAAATTGTACTTGTTTTTCTCGTAGTACTGTTCTATTTCCTCATCGCGAATGTCCGCCTTCAACTTCTGGGATACCAACTTTTGTTTGTATTGGTGGATGAGCAAAGACGTTTTGTAATCTTCCACTAAGGCATTCATGTTTTTATCCTCGGCATCAAGGTTTTGCAGGGCTTTGGATAGTAACAACTGCTTGGTAATCCAATTGCGGATATAGTTTTTGGCCATCAACAAACTATCATCTGCACTCGTACCCTGTGGAATAAAGCTCCTTACTTGTGAAAACCTCAATTCGCTATCCAACACTTTTGCCACTACAAAATCGTCAGCCTCCCTTTGATTATTCGCGCAAGCAACACAAAATAGCAGTACCAATGGAATACCAAACATTCCCCAAGTTAGGTGAACATACCCTACAATTTTATCTATGAGTATATGCATAAAAGTGAATGATTTTATTTAGATTTGCGGCGGCGAAGGTACAAAAAAAAATGATACCACGATAATGACATGCAAGGAAATTTTAAAATACTATTGGGGATATGACGAATTTCGCCCACTACAAGAGGAGGTTATCAACGAAATACTTGCCGGCAAAGACACATTGACCCTCATGCCTACGGGCGGTGGCAAGTCGATTACCTATCAAGTGCCCGCCCTGTTGATGGACGGAATATGCTTGGTCATCACGCCGCTGATTGCACTGATGAAAGACCAAGTAGAAGACCTTAAAAGAAGTGGACTGCCTGCTGTTGCCATTTTTACCGGAATGAAGACGGAAGACATTACCTCCCATATTAATAGAGCCATCGCCGGAAAAGTTAAATTCCTCTATGTTTCGCCTGAACGTCTGTCATCCGAATCCTTCCGTATGAAACTGAAACAGATGAAAATCTGCCTAATGGCTGTGGATGAAGCACACTGCATCTCACAATGGGGATACGATTTTAGACCTTCCTATTTGCAAATTGCAGAAGTGCGACCGCTTTTCCCCAATGTCCCTATTCTGGCATTGACAGCCACAGCGACCCCCAAAGTAGCAGAAGATATTCAGGACAAACTTCACTTCTCAACTCCCAATGTGCTGTCGAAAAGTTTCAGACGCGAGAACTTGGCATACGTGGTGCGCACGACAGCCGACAAGCAAGGGGAATTACTCCACATCTTGTCCAAATTGAATGAATGTGCCATCGTTTATGTACGCAAACGTGATACAGCAAAGCAATTGGCCGACTTTCTCAATAAGAACAACATCAAAGCTGACTACTATCATGCCGGCTTATCAAGCATCCAACGTGAAAACAAACAGAACGATTGGAAAAATGATATTACACCCGTCATCGTAGCCACCAATGCCTTTGGGATGGGTATCAACAAAGCCGATGTCCGTATTGTCGTGCATTATGATGCTCCCGAATCTGTGGAGGCCTATTTTCAGGAAGCAGGACGTGCCGGTAGAGACGAGAAAAAAGCGTTCGCGGTACTGCTAAGCAATAACGCAAGCGTGGCAACGTTGAAAACACGCATCACCAAGAGTTTTCCCGACAAGTCCTATATCAAACACGTGTATCAATGTCTGGGGAATTTCTTTCAAGTAGCAGAAGGCGCAGGACAAGGCTATTCCTTTGAGTTTGATGCGGACACCTTTATACGGAACTTCAAGTTGGAACAGATGAAAACCTTTTCCGCCATTCGCATCTTAGAAATCTGCGCTTACCTCGAATGTTCCGATGAAATAAATGCCCATTCCCAACTGTCTTTCATCGTGGACAGAACGTATTTTGATACCTTTATACCTATAAATATACTGATGGATAAAGTGCTCGAATTCATTATGCGCAATTGTCCCGGTGTGTTCACGCAATCCGTTTATGTCAGCGAGCAATATATGGCTGACAAACTCGACAGTAACCGCAACGAGGTGTATCAAATATTGTTAGACCTCGCCAAACGAAAGATTATCCGCTATATTCCCGGCAACGACCGCCTCTATATTATGTACAAACAACCACGTCTTCCTCTCTCACATATATCCATCTCTAAGGAATCGTATGCTGACCGTAAGAAAGCATTTGAAAACGGTATCAACAGTATCATCCGTTATGTGGAAGACCCCGGTAAATGCAGGCAACTCTATCTGGTAAATTATTTCGGGCAACACGAAAGCAAAAGCTGTCAACTATGTGACATCTGCTTGGAAGCCAAGAAAAAGCACGGCCACAAATACGAACAAAGTCTGCGTACATCTATTCTCACCCTCCTTGCAGCACGCGAAATGCACATCAAGGAAATCATCTATAACTTCGGTGATGACGAGCATCAAGCCGTTGTGGACTGTCTGCGCGAAATGCTCGATGAAGGAGAAATACGCTACGTGAGAGCGTCTGTGCTGTCTTCAGCACATCGTTTTTATCCCTAACTCTTTCAATTGCACTTCATCGACCAACGAAGGCGCATCGTTCATCACATCTCTACCGGAATTGTTTTTCGGGAATGCGATGGTGTCACGGATGCTATCCAACTTGGCAAATAGAGAAACCAAACGGTCGAAACCAAAGGCTATCCCGCCATGAGGGGGAGCACCGTACTTAAAGGCGTTCAAAAGAAAACCGAACTTATATTCTGCTTCCTCCTTCGTAAAGCCCAAACAAGTGAACATCTTTGACTGCAACTCGGAATCATGAATACGGATAGAGCCGCCACCCACTTCTACACCATTGATAACCATGTCGTAAGCGTTGGCCCTCACGCCACTTGGATTGGTTTCCAACAGGGCAATATCTTCCGTTTTCGGGGCGGTGAACGGATGGTGCATGGCATAAAAACGCTGGGTTTCCTCGTCCCATTCCAACAGTGGGAAATCAACTATCCACAAGGCTTTGAAGACGTCCTTGCTACGTAACCCTAAGCGTTCACCCATTTCCAAGCGCAAAGCCGATAATTGGGGTAGCGTTTTAGACCTTCCACCTGCCAACAGCAACATCAAATCTCCGACTTTGGCACCGCAGACCTCCGCCCATTTCTTCAAGCATGCTTCCTCATAAAACTTATCTACGGAAGACTTCAAACTACCGTCCGCGTTGTAACGAACATATATCAACCCTTTTGCACCTATTTGCGAACGTTTCACGAACTCTGTCAGCTCGTCCAATTGCTTGCGTGTATATTCAGCGCATCCTGTGGCACATATTGCCCCCACGTATTCTGCTTCCTCAAAGACCGGAAAGTCGTGCCCCTTCACGAAACTCGTCAAGTCGGTAAACTTCATATCGAAGCGTAAATCCGGCTTATCACAACCGTAGAGTTCCATTGCTTCATGCCATGTCATGCGTGGGAAGTCCGTCATTTCAAGGTGGCATAGCTCTTTAAAGAGGTGTTTCATCATCCCTTCAAAGATACCCAGCACATCTTCCTGCTCTACGAAAGACATTTCACAGTCTATCTGTGTAAATTCAGGCTGACGGTCGGCGCGTAAATCTTCGTCCCGAAAGCATTTCACTAATTGATAATAACGGTCGAAACCCGCCACCATCAGCAGTTGTTTGAAGAGCTGTGGACTTTGTGGCAAAGCATAAAACTGCCCCTGATTCATACGTGAAGGAACGATAAAATCGCGAGCACCCTCCGGCGTACCTTTAATTAATACAGGCGTTTCAACGTCCATAAAGCCTTGAGTATCTAAATAATTACGCACCAAATGTCCCATCCTGTGCCGTAACTCCAAATTCTGCCTCACCACCTTGCGCCGCAAATCTAAATAGCGGTATTTCATGCGGAGTTCGTCCCCACCGTCCGACTCATCTTCTATCGTAAAGGGCGGTACATCTGAACGGTTTAGCAGTGTTATTTTTTCGATGAGCACTTCCACGTCTCCTGTTGGTATTTTGGTGTTTTTGCTCGCTCTTTCCACCACTTTGCCATACACTTGCACCACAAATTCGCGTCCTAGAGTTGCCGCAGATTTCTTAACTGTTTCGGTTGCATTTTCCGCCACCACCAACTGAGTAATCCCGTACCTATCGCGCAAATCAATAAACGTCATTGCCCCTAAATTGCGCACTTTCTGCACCCAACCGGCAAGACAAACATTCTTATTCACATTCTCAAGTCGCAACTGACCGCAAGTATGAGTTCTATACATAATCTCTATTTAGGGTATCTATATATTAGTGTCTTTATTCAAACTGTTCATCATATTTAAAGAACAAAAGTCCTGCAAAATTAAAGCATTTTTTTCCTAATTGTATTATCATTTCAGAACTAAAATAAATTCGTTTGGACCTTTTTTAACCTAAGGTAGTCTATTTTGTCCCTTTCAGGTATTTCTGTCTTTCCACTTCGGGAAACTTCTCAATGGCATAGCGAAGCATGGTACGAGGCATAACTTTATAGTGTCTTCGCAGGAAATCCGTCAGCACGAAAATATCTTTCTTGCCCACCTCACGTAGCATCCAACCGACAGCCTTATGGATAAGGTCGTGCTTGTGATGTAGCAAGCGGTCGGAGATGGCGAGACAGTCGTCAAAATCACCTTTGTGTATAAAGTGCATACAGGTGACAATGGCGATGCGCTGTTCCCATAAGTTCTCACTATCAGCTAATTGGTAAAGGATATTGCGGTCTTTATCTTCCAACCAATCACCCAAGATTTTGTAGCAAGAGAGGTCCACCAAATCCCAGTTATTAATATGTTGGGTGTGTGCTAGATAGAAATCGACAATCTTCTGTTTATCAGTTGCTTGCTTTGTTTTTTTGTATTTTTCAACGGTGATTGTCAAAGCCAATAAACGGACTTCATGGACGGGTGAAGCCAGTAGTCCTTCGATTTCCGCCCAACCGATGTTGGCATATTTCTTGGCAATAGCCCGCATTTGGGGAACTGTCACACCGAAAAAAAGGTCTCCTTCACCGTATTGTCCTTCACCGGTTTTAAAAAAATAGGCGTGATGTTCCGCCTTCTCCGCACTACCATGCGCTTGTAGTTCCGCAATGATTTGCTGTGTCGCTTGTTTTTGCTCTCGTGTCATCGTATTACAAAATATTACAAAATAGGTGGGTATATCATTTCATCTCTTTTTCATTTTTCCCTAAACCTCAAATCACAATACCGGTGCAAACAACCGTGCTACGGACTCTTTTATTTTCTGTGTCTTGGTGCGGGAATTCCACCTGTGAAGGCTTTCCTGTTCGCTGTTTTTCAAATCATTCATAAAGTCGGTTTCTAAATTTTTAGCCACCTGTTGGTCGTAGATAATCAGGTTTACCTCGAAATTTTGCTCGAAACTTCTCAAATCCATATTGGCAGTCCCAACAGAGGCAAGCGTTCCGTCCACGACAATTACTTTGCTGTGGTTCATTCCTTTCATATACCAATAGACTTTCACACCCGCCTCTAATAATTCTACGATGAACGAACGCGAACACCAATACACTAAATGAGAATCCAACGTATAGGGTAGCATCACGCGGACATCTACACCTCCCATTGCCGCCGCTTTCAAGCAATTGAGCATCGTTTCACCCGGCATAAAATAGGGCGTGGAAATGTACACATACCGTTTCGCCATATTGATGAGGGTAAAATAGCACTGCTGAATGGATGTCCAATCACTGTCCGGTCCGGAGGTGACAGTCTGCACCATCACATTACTGCTTTCCGGCGTGTAGGAAATATATTCCTGTTTGTTGAGCAATAACTCTTGGCGCACAAAATACCAGTCTATCAGGAATACAATTTGCAGTGAGGCGACGGCTTCCCCCTTGACTCTCAGGTGTGTATCGCGCCAAGCACCGATTTTAGGCACTCCGTGCAGATACCTATCTGCAAAATTCAGCCCCCCTACGAAGGCAACTTCACCGTCAATGACTACAATCTTGCGGTGGTCGCGGTAGTTTGCTTTGTCGGCCAAGCGATGAAAACGCACAGGTTGGAAGGGGTAAATTTGTATGCCTGCTACGCGCATTTCCTGCACTATTTTGGATGGTAATTTCCACGAACCCACATCGTCATAAATAAATCGTACCTCCACACCTTCGCGCGCTTTTGCTACTAACAGTTGTTTGAGTTGTCCCGTTACCTCACCCACTTCAACAATATAAAATTCCAAGTGTATGTGTTTTTTCGCCGAAGCGATGGCCTCAAAAATGGCTGGAAAAGTATTCTCGCCATTGTTTAAAATATCAATACTATTATGTAGTGTAAGCAAAGCTTTGCTATTATTGAGCAGCAACGTAATCAGTTTTTTTACACCGGCAGTATCCTCTTTACGCAGAATTTCCACTTTTTGGATGCGCTGTTTTTGGTCTTCATTCATATATTGTAGCCATTTGATATCCCCTAATGCCTTCATGGAGAACATCTTCGTCTTTCGATAGTTGATACCGAAAAAGAAATAGAAACCAAGTCCAATGAGGGGTATAAAAATAACCACAACGAGCCATGCCAAGGTACGAACAGGTAAGCCATTACGCAAAACGATGCTGTGAACGGCTGTAAAAACAGACATCGCATAAATGACTATGACTACACAAAGTATGAGCGTGCTCATGCTAAATTGATTATTTTTTTATTACTTTTGCTTTCTAAATCCCTTTACCGTATGCAGAACACGTTACATTCATTGACACTTTACGCTCTCAACGAACTGAAAGATAAGTACTCATACAACGAAATCCGTAGTATCTGTAAGCTTATTTTTCAAGACGTATTCCATTTCACAAAGTTAGACATATATATCAAAAAGGGTGCAAATTTAGACAAAATTTTAGACAAAAACGCCGTAAATCAATATTATTATATCCTTGACTTGTTAAGAAAAGATGTTCCGATACAATATATATTAGAAAAATCGGAGTTTGCAGGACGTATCTTCAAGGTAAATTCTTCTACTTTAATTCCCCGACCGGAAACGGAGGAATTGGTCATTTGGGTACAAGAATTTCTTCGCCCTGACACCCGCATTTTGGATATAGGAACGGGCAACGGTTGCATCGCAATCACATTAGCTTTGGCGTTAGCTTTGGCATCAACATTAGCATTGAGCATTTCGGGCGTACAGACAGAGGCCATTGACATTAGCGAGCCAGCCATTCAGGTAGCCAAAGAAAACGCGCAAGCGCATCGTGCGAACGTTCTATTTTCAGTCAAAGATATTTTGAGGGTGGATGATTTTTCTTTTGGTAAATACGACATCATCGTCAGCAATCCCCCCTACGTTCGCCACACCGAAAAGGCGAATATGCACGCAAATGTCTTAGCCCATGAGCCGCACACTGCCTTGTTTGTACCGGATACTGACCCCTTGCTCTTTTACCGAACAATCGCTCAATTTGGGCAAAAACACTTGAATCCGAATGGGGAGTTATTCTTTGAAATCAACGAAGCGTTTGGGGAAGAAATGATTGCCTTGATGAAGACCAATGGCTATGAAGAGGTAGTACTGAAAAAAGATGTCTTTGGAAAAGACAGGTTTATAAAAGGCAAAAAAGTCAGTAATGGCAGCAAATAAAAACCAAGGCACATGGGCACTCAACCGAGCAGCTGCTTTATGCAGTAAGCGAGAATATTGTGTTCGTGATGTCCGTGAGAAGTTGGCAATCTGGGAGGTCTCCGAAATGGAGGCGGATAAGATTATTGATTTTCTTATACAGCATAAATTCATTGATGAACAGCGTTTTGCAAGATTTTATGTCAACGATAAACTCAAATTTAACAAGTGGGGCAAAATCAAAATCGCTACGATGTTGAAATACAAAGGTATTGATGTCTGTACGATTAAAACTGCTTTGTCACAAATAGATAACAATTTATACTACGACATCTGCACTGCCCTACTCCGACAAAAAAAGAAAACAAGCAAGCAGACGGATTCAGCAAAAGCGAAGAACTCTTTGATACGGTTTGGGTTGGGGAGAGGATTTGAATATGCCGTAGTGAAGGAGTGTATGGAGAATTGAAAAATCTGTTTTTTATTCCATGCGCTTGGAAATCCTCTATTTTTACGGTAAATTTCCTCTATAAATTCTTTATTTGAAAGAGCGTTGATTTCATTGTTTCGCCTAATGCTTGCGATTTTCCCCTGCGAGCTTGGTTTATCCGTATATTAGGATAAACATTTTCCTGAAAGGTCTAATTTTCATAGCCTGCAGGTCGATGACCTGCGGGCTAGTGGGATAGCGGCTACCCCGAATGGAGTTGATACTCCCCTACAATCAGAGTGCGGGAGACTTACGACAACGATAATCGCGCCAGTAAGTAGCTGAGCGTTGATTCTGCCCCCTGATTGAGGTTGATATTATCTTCTTCCAATCCATCGTAACACCCACCTGTGGCAGGATTATAGACTATCTGATGTAAGTGGTTGTTCCCCAGAAACCAATTGAAGGCGATGCGCTGTTTTCTCAGATATTCAGTATCTTTAAAAACGCGCTCGAAAACTTGTAAAGCAATTACTGTACCAGCAACATCAACGGGTTGTTCCCCGAACTTGTTGTCTTCCTGTGACTTGCACAACCAACCTCGATTTGAGATGACTTTAATTTGAGTATCCGTGAATATTTTCCCCAACAAAAAGTCGAACGATTCTTTAGCAATTTCTTTGTAGCGAGTGTCGCCTGTAGCCAGATAGGCGTACAGCAAGCTTTGTGGCAAAACACTGTTGTCGTAGGTCAAAGAAGATTCAAACCAAGCCCAAGTACCGTCTTTGTTCTTGTGATAAAAATCCACTAATTTATTGGCTAAGCGACGAATGTAGTCCGCTATCTCCTGAGAAGGGAATTTTTTGTAATAAAAACACAAGCCTTTTAGGGCAAACGCCATACTGCGCGGAGATTGTATTTTGTCAATCATCGGAAAGCTCTCTGTAAGCATCTGAATGGCCTCCGAAGTCCACTGTTCGGGAAATTTACCGGCAAAAGAACTGAAATATCCCAAGGCACAAATGGCTCTACCATTACTATCATCTAAATTTACATCTTGATTTTGAGTGGTAAACACCAAATCCTTATCGACATAATTCAAAAAAGAGCCGTCCGCTTGCTGACAGTGGCGGATAAAATGCAGGTAATTCTTAATATATTTTTCACAGGACAAATCCTGCATCTGCACATACACCGTGCATAGAGCCATTAAGGCGCGGGCATTATCGTCCAGCGTATAGCCTGTTTTAATATCGGGACGATTGCCACGTGCAAACTGAATCATAGCGAAATTGTGGCTCATCCGCTTGATATGCTCCGTATTGATAGGTGGAAGTGAATAGATAAGGGCATCCGCAGCATATACTGTTTTTTGAAACAAGAGTGCATGGGCGATGGCAGCGTTTTCCCATGCCGTAGAGGCTATTTTTTGCAGTCCGGCAATTCTCATCTTGGAACGCAGTCCTTCATTGGCAAGTAGCCGATTTGTGGCCGCTGCCAATTGGACGGAATTTTTAAAATCAAAGATGATACCGGTATTGTTGTTCAACAGTTCCAAGGCGTGTGGAATGGGTGTCGCGATAATTGGGCAACCACAACTCAAAGCATATACAAAAGTCCCACTGACAGCCTGATTCGGGTCGGAGGAAGTGAATAAATAAACATCTGTCAGCTGCAAGTATTCCAACAAAATTGGCAGGTCAAGGTAAAGGTTCACAAAACGCACAAAATCCGTTAGCCCTAATTCGGCTACCCGTGCCTGAAGCATTTCGCGGTATTTTTCGCCTTCTACTTTGAGTATTGTCGGATGCGTTTTACCGATGATTAAAAATAAAACACTCGGATTTTTAGCTACAATAGCGGGCAAAGCTTCCAAGGTCGTTTCTATGCTTTTCCCCGGACTCAGAAGACCGAAGGTAGTGAGCACCCGACGACCGGCGACTTTGTATTTTTCTTTCAAGCTTTTTTTGTCGCTGTGCATCACTAAATGGGTGCCGTGAGGAATGACATTAATTTTTGCCTCCTCAATATGATATTCATTCTGTAAAATTAGAGAAGATATTTGAGTCATCACAATCACCGTCGAACATGCTGAAATGACTTGATGAAGATAGCTTTGCAATGCTTCACTCGGGTGGGGCAACACGGTGTGAAACACACTGATTACAGGTTTGGTCATCGCGTTTATAAATTGCAGAAATTCAAGTGAATATTCTACGTTTTGCGCTTTATTGAGTGTTTCAAAAAGCCCAAATTCATGTTCTATAAGTACTAATGAAACGCTGGCATCCTCGTTAATAGTTTTTGCGATACGCTTGTAATCATCTACCTTAGATGTATTTAAAGTATATTTTACCACATCGGAAGGTGGTTGTAATTCCACATTTGTAGGCTCATCGGTGGATTCTAATGCGCACACACGAATAGAAAATGATTCACCAAATTTAGTGTGGATAGCGCGTATCAGGTCGTTAGAAAATGTAGCAATGCCGCACTCCCTTGGCGGATAGGTCGTTATACATAATATCTCTTTCATGTTTGTTTGTTTTTGTAATTTATCCTATTGTCTCAGCGGATAAGTCGTTATACACAGGAGTTCTTTCATTTTAGGGTTTCAAGGTGTTTTTCTATACGAGAGGATTTCTTTTACTAAATCTCTGGTTTTCAATGATACACAGGCAATACATTTGTCGGCTGCTCCGTAATATATATATAAGGTATCGCCGAATTGTGCCGCTCCTGTGGGGAAAACCACCTGATTTACTACGCCTGTTAGCTCGTAGTCCATTTCGGGACTGAATAGGGGATAGGGTAAACGGGCGATTTCAATGTTTGGATTATCAAGGTCGAGCAGTGCCGCACTCGCCGAATAGAGGTATCCACTTGGTGTGTCGCGCACAGTGTGGTAAATCATCAACCATCCTTCGGGCAGTTCTATCGGGGGACATCCTGCACCAATATAGCTGGATTCATGGTCGTACTTCGCTTCAAACATGATGTGCTGTGAAAAGTTTAGAAAGTAATTTATCCAAAAATCATACTTTAATTCTTTCAAGTTGTCAACGCACACTAACTGAATGTCAGGCTTTATGCGATGAAAAAAACACAATTTACCGTTGATTTTGCGTGGGAAAAAAACGAGGTCTTTATCTATCAAGCAAATTGGTTTCCCTGCTTCCGTATGGGTCTCGCGATTGTTGTAACTTCTGAAATATTTGTCGCTGAATGAATCGTTAGACGATATCAGCTTTTCAAATTGTGAGTATGTAAATCCGGAAGTGATGATTCCTTTTTTAGTAAAATGCTTCAAATCTTTCGATACCGCTAATGCACCAAGGGCATTGGTACTGTCGTATGCGGTGTAACTTATATAATAGGTATCATCAATTTTCACGATGCGTGGGTCTTCAACGCCCATGCTCTCGTATTCAAATTCAGGATAGAGCAAAGGGACTTTATCGCGATGTACCACTTTCAGAGGTCCATCCAAGCGACAGTAGCCGATTGTGGAATGATTTCCTTCTCTCACCGCCCTGTATAAGAGATGTACTGTGTTTCCATCGGCAATGACTGCCGGGTTCATAACGCCTTCGTTTTCAAAGGCTAAGTCTGTTTTTTCTAAGATAATACCTTCTCGCTTTATGTCGAACATTTTCATTTTGTTTTTTAGGATTTAAGATGGATTCTGTTAGTGCCTTATCTCCGCACTGCGCTTCGCTTGTACGGGGTTATCAAAATTCTATATCTTCGAGGTAGATGGTCATGCGGGATAGCCACACCATTGTCTCGCAGGGCGTTGTCCTACGTTAGTGATTGCGCCCTTACAGGACTTTTTCGTACAAAAGTAAAGAGTTACGACACGGAATTGTAGGACTTTTTGGAGTATTTGTGGGACTTTTCACATAACAAATCCGATTAAATTCCTCCCTTTGGTCGGAATGACATGCCGTCATTTCGAGCGGACCGAGAAATCTCATGCTCATATCCTGCAACTTTTTTATTTCATGTGCTTGGAAATCTCGAAAATTACATCTACTTTTGCGCCGAAGTCGGTTGAGAAGTTCATCGTGATTTTTATGACGGGGTGTAGCGCAGCCCGGTAGCGCATCTGCTTTGGGAGCAGAGGGTCCCAGGTTCGAATCCTGGTACCCCGACAAGTTGAATGGAAAATGAATTTGATTAGGTACAAGCATGACAGCAAATTGGTTTGAGGCGAAAATAAAGTATATTAAAGTGCATGAAGACGGTAAGGAACGTAAAGTGACGGAATCCTATCTCTTGGATGCGCTTACATACACAGAAGCAGAAAGCCGAATTTTACACGAAATGGAATCTGTCATCAAAGGGGACTATTATTTGCATATTCTGAAAAAGTCGAATATAACCGAAATTGTAAATTCTACAGACGAAACTGACGACCGTTGGTACAAAGCAAGAGTAGCGATTATTGATGCCGATGAAATTAGTGGCAAAGAAAAGTCAAGTTTCACAAACTACCTAATTGCAGCTGCCAATATTGACAAAGCACTTTCCAATCTGCAAAAAAGCCTTTCCACTTTTGTAGTCCCCTACGAAATTGTAAACCTTACAGACACTAACTTCATGGACGTCTATCCATACGTAGCGGAAGAAAATCCCAAGGAAGAAAACCCAGAGGAAGGGAAATCTGAATAATCCCCATCCCCCATCCTCTTTTTTGGGCTAACTGCTTTTTTATTATTCCCCGAGTATTACCACCACCCGTCTATTTTTCCTCTTGTTCGGTTCACCAGAGTGAAGTGATGTGTGGTGTTACAACACCCCGCTGTGGATTGTCTGAACTATGATTATCATGTGATTATAATGATTTTCTTCGTCCCCCTCTTGCACATTCCACACAAGTTAGTTACCTTTGCACCCAATATACAAATAGTAGTAACATTCATTACTTATGACAAAGGCAAGTTTATTCAAGTGCCTCATAGCGGTGGTAGTATTGCTCGGCACAACGGTGGCGGCTAACGCACAACCAACAAGCGGCTCCTGCGGCGACAATTGCACGTGGTCATACAATGAATCAGCGACCACCCTTACCATTAGCGGCACAGGGGAAATGACTAATTACAGTAGCAGTACTAATGTCCCTTGGTATTCGTACCGCTCGCAGATGACTTCTGTGAATATAACAGGCGTTACCACTATCGGCTCGCAGGCTTTTTGGGGTTGCACGAGTTTAGCGTCGGTAACCATACCAAGTAGCGTTACCACTATCGGCTACCTCGCTTTTTGCGATTGCAGTGGGCTAACGAGCGTAAGCATCCCCAACTCCGTTACATCTATTGGAACCAACGCTTTTTCCTATTGCAGTAGCCTAACAAGCGTAAGCATACCCAACTCCGTCACCTCTATCGGCTACGCCGCTTTTCTGGGTTGCACTGGACTAACGAGCGTAAGCATACCCAACTCCGTTACCTCTATCGGCAACTACGCTTTTGAGTACTGCAGTGGGCTTACATCTGTTACCATTCCCAATAGTGTTACAAGTATTGGGAAGAGAGCTTTTGGGGAGTGCAGTGTTCTTACATCTGTTACCATTCCCAATAGTGTTACAAGTATTGAGAGGTGGGCTTTTGATAAGTGTTATTCTCTAACATCTGTTACTTGCCTTAATCCTACACCGCCAACATTGGGGGACGAGGTATTCAGGAACATAAGCAGTGGTTGCACTTTTCATGTTCCCGCAGGCAGTGTAGCCGCTTACGAAACAGCAGGTTGGGGTAGTTTGGGAACAGTAGAGGCAATCCCGTAGTCCTGCTCATGCGGCTTTGCAAGGGATTGTCTGAACCACGATTTTAATAAGATGAAAGGATTGGCAAGATGAATGAGAATTCGTAGGGGCAGACCTGCGTGTCTGCCCTGATATGAGGGCGCACACGCAGGTGCGCCCAATGTAGAAATGTAGGGGCGGGGTTTACCCGCCCTGTAGAGACGGGGCATGCCCCGTCTCTACACGTTTACGTCCCTATAATATTGTTTAGTGGGTGCTTGTGGAATGGGAAAAAGTTGTTTACCTTTGTGCAAAAAATATTCAGTATCAATAATTTTCACTAAATAATAAGTAGACAATGAAAACGACACTAGTTTTATTATTATCCGCCGCAAGTCTGATAATGCTTGCCGGATGCGGAAAGAAAAGCAGCACCGATGCTCGGGAAGGGTTTACAATAACCATTACCGGTAATGTGTTTTTGTCTAATATAACTGCCCAAAATCTTACCATAGATTGGGGAGACGGTATAACCGAAACATTTGAGTCTTGCGACAAACGCAGTATTAAGCATACCTATAAAGAATCCGACTCTCGTACTGTTACCGCAATAACAGAAAATTTAACAGGATTGGATGTTAATGGCAATAGCGGGTCCCAACCCTCTCCTGCGGGTGCTAAAATCACAACTATAGATGTGAGTCGTTGCACCAATTTAACTTACTTGGATTGTAGCGACAACCAACTGACCGATTTGGATGTGAGCAAAAATATCCACTTAACTTGGTTGGATTGCGAGTACAACCGGTTATCTGCAAAAGCCATTAATTCGATTTTCAAGAATTTACCGGTTAAAAAAAATGGTGACGGAATAATCTGTATTGCCGGAAATCCGTTTGGAAACGATGAATACAATGCCTCCATTGCAAAAGAAAAAGGTTGGGTGTTGATGTATCCTCACGGCGTAGATGACGGTCGTGGTGACGATGAAGAAGAAGGATGTCACGATGAGTTTGTCAAAACAATTGATGACCTTCAGTTTACCGCATTGGGCTTGGCTTGCCGCAACGGAAATTTGGATAAAGTGAAAGAATTGATACAGAATGGAGCTTGCACAACCGCTTGTATGGGCGATGATATATTTGAGTACGATGCTTTATACGTTTCCGTCCGGTTCGGGAAACCTAATCTCGTGAACTATCTTATTCAACAAGGCGAAGACGTAAAAACGGTTTATGGCGAAAGCGGCACCACTCTCCTTTCTATGGCCTGCCTGAATGAAGACAAAACAATTGCTCTCAAAATGGCTGAACTCCTGATTAAGGCAGGGGCAAGCGTACAAGCCGAACCTAATTTTGACGGCGGCTATACTTGCGTTCCGTTACATTATGCAGCAGGAAAAAACAATCTTCCATTAGTAAAATTATTGGTGGAACAGGGTGCCGATATTCACATAAAAAACGGCGAAGGCATGACCATTTTTCAAATGGCGACCGATTGGGAGCATCTGGATACAGACATGAAAGAGTATATCCGTAGTCTTCAGGATTAAAAATTGAGAATAGAAACATGGATACGGTCTTGAGCTTTAATTTCCAACATTTTTTTGCCCTCTTTCTCGAACCAAACTTTCTGCGCTGACATTGGGATTTTTAGAGGAAAGGGAGTTATTTTTATGGCAATAAAAACACCGGTCCTTGGCGCATTGTAGAGTACATCAAAATTCAACCCACTTACGGGGTTGCGATGGTATGAATTGTGATATCTAATAGAGTGTCACTTTATGAATCATTCTTTTATCAAATTCAGCAATTCTTTTGCGGATAGATTGGCTACCATGTCGCTACCTTCTAATAAAGAATCGGCTAAATCGCGCTTGGTATGATGCAATTTGATTATTTTTTCTTCAATCGTATTTTCGGCGACCAAGCGATAGACTGTCACCGGACGTGTTTGCCCGATACGGTGAGCCCGATCGGACGCTTGGTCTTCGATGGCCGGATTCCACCAAGGGTCTAAATGTACCACAAAGTCTGCCCCTGTGAGATTGAGACCCAAGCCTCCCGCTTTGAGACTGATAAGAAATAAGTCACATTCGCCCGCCTGAAAGCGTTTTACTAAACGTTCGCGATCTGACATCGGTGTGGAACCATCCAAATAAAGATAGGATATTTTTTGCTCGTCTAAGGCCTCTTTTACTAAACTTAGGTGAGTCACAAACTGACTGAAAACCAAGGCTCGGTGCTTATTCTCTTGCAAATCTTGTACAATTTCCAAAAAGATGGAGAGTTTGGACGACGGGATTTTGATGTCGGAATTTACTAAGCGTGGGTTGCAACTCGCTTGTCGTAAACGGGTAATTTCTGCCAATACCTTGATGTGCTTAGTGGCAGATTCTTCGCGTTCTAAAGCCTCTATTGCCTGTTGTCTAACGGCTTCATAGAAGGCTGTCTCTTCATCTGAGAGGTGTATTTTCTTAACAATCTCCGTCTTAGGGGGCAATTCTTCCAACACGGCCGTCTTTGTGCGACGCAAGATAAACGGCGCGATAAGCCGCTTTAAGAGCTTTTTCCCTTCCTCTGCTTCGGGTTTTATGAACCTTTCGGCAAATTGGGACAAGGAACCCAACATACCGGGGTTGATGAAGTGGAACAAATTCCAAATCTCACCCAAATGGTTTTGTATGGGCGTACCGGTTAAAATCAATTTGAAATCGGCCTGTAAAGACATCGCTGCCTTGGATGTTTTGGTGGCAAAGTTTTTTATCGTATGCGCCTCATCCAAAACGACCGTTTTCCATTCACGGTTTGTAAATAGTCCCTCTTCTGATTGCAAGATGCCGTAGGAAGCAATCAACACGTCACCCGCCTGCAAATCTTCCATCATTTTTTTACGTTTGGTCGTTGCTAATACAAGTGGGTTCAAGCCGGGTGCGAATTTCCTTAGCTCGTTTACCCAGTTAGGAATGACCGAAACGGGGGCTATCACTAATTGGGCACCTTCTGTTGAGCGACTTAGCAACATGCAGATTGCTTGAATTGTCTTTCCCAAGCCCATATCATCTGCCAAGCAGGCACCGGCTCCCCATGCCGAGAGGCGCATCATCCAACGAAATCCATCCATTTGATAAGGGCGAAGTTCTGCTTGCAAGCCGGCAGGAACGACGACATCTATTTTGTCACTATCCTTCATTTTCTTGCGCATTTCCTTCCACGCTTTGTCAACCTTTAAACCTTCCACTTCATCCCAAAAGTCAGTCATTGACATCATTGCAAAGCGGTTGATTTGTACCTCTTTTTTATGCGCTTGTGCAACTGTATTTAGGTTGTCTAACTGCTGTTTCAAGCGTTTGCTCAATGCTAAGAAGGCACCACTTTGCATTTCCACGAAACGTCCGTGTGCCTGCTTCGACAATTCGAGTAACTCTTTTATAGTTAGTATAGTATGCTCATCTATTTGAATTTCTCCTTGCAATTCAAACCAGTCGTTATGCCCTTTAAGACGCAACTGCAAAGCCGAGAAATCAAGCGCTTTCGTCAATTTAAAGCGTTCCCCTTCCGGCCATTCCACAACGGCAATGTCTTTGTGCTTTTCCAGCACTTCGAGCAAAAACAACGAATCTTGGGGATGTTCAAATGACATTAAATCCTCGTTGACATAAATACTTTCCAAGGTTTGAATTTCTCCCAGTAAGGTGTTAAAATAGGCTAATTCCTTCTCCAATTCGCGATTTACCCGCAAGGGATTGCCTTGTAAGTTGTAAAATAACATCTTCCCGCCAACACCAGGCTTGCAGTAGGGTGGATGTGCACCGAAAGGTTTGGCAAATAATTCCGCTTTTAAGCCCGTACCCCAAGGCAATAATTGTACGCGAATACGGGAATCCGGCTCTACAAGGGTAGCGGAGACAGTATTTGCAAGACTCGTATCTGTAGCTGTAACGTCGGAATGTACCGTCATTGCAGATGAAAATTTACCCACTACTTCTAAGAGTTTATTTTTACCCTTTTCAGGAATCAGTAAATCTTGTGACCATATTATGTGCAATATTTGTTGCTGCTCGTCAGTTAAAGCGAATACTTTATAGCGGGTATTCGTTTCTTTGAGTACAAATACGTCATAAATGTGTTCTAATTTTTTCAAATTTGAAGTGAGCTGATAGCCGCCTTTTGCCTCTACGACAGTGATTTCCGGTATTCCTTCTACTAATTCCACGGGGACATCGGCACTGCCATAGAGAAATAGGTTGGGATGCCCTATCAACTCTTTATACACTGTTGTTTGAAACGAATGAAGGCCTATTTCATACTTTCCGTTATACGAATGGACACATTGTCCTACTCTCAAATCTAGATCGGTCATCCCTTCATCGGCTTTGATTCTCAAGGCCTTGGAGCTGACATTTTTGCCCTTGTTCCAACCGCCTTTCGCTTTAGCTATTTGCATGACGGGTTGCACAATATTCTTAGACGGGTCAATGTAATAGACTACGCGGGACTGTACGTCCGGTTTTTTCTCTGTCGACTGCTTGGTAGAGGCAATCTGAGATATCATCTCAAGGCTTACCTCCCATTCTTCTTTCTTTTCAAACTTGGAAAGTGCCGCATCAAAACCTATCTTTTGGCGAATGGTGTGATATAATTTCTCCGATTCATGCGTGGACCCATGTGTGGACCCAAGCGTGGATTCCCACTGCTTCAATACATAAGCGGCCTCCAATGCGGGTGCCGAGTAGCCATTCTTATACACATTCGCAACAATTCCAAAAGCAGTCCTTATTATGTTGGTAAAATCTTTATAATCGGTTAGATACAAAGCTATGATAATCCATATATCTTCATCTAAGGTTGCTTCATACCGTTCAAACTTATCGATTAATCTCTTTTGAAGATTTTTGGCAATCTCTTTTTCATTCAGGGAGTAATGGCAAATAGTTAGATACAAATAATCGTAAATGTCGTTCTGTTTTTTCTTGTTCAAACTTAGAATATTTTTTTGCATGATGTGCGAATATCGGGCTGCTCCTAACTTTAGCAAGATTGAAAAATAGTATATTGTCAACAGTGGCCAAGGTGGTAGGAATGTGTTGGGGAATGTGGAACGTTGCTTTTTGATACCCTTTTCAAACAAAATGAATGCCTCTTCGGGATTATCTTCTTTTAGAAATTGTTGTGATGCAGAAGCAAAAAATACAGAATATTCATCATTCGTTTGCTTGGCGGCCTCTTTATTGGAAGTTTCAAAATCACCTTGTAAAAGAGACATCAGCGACTTGAAAGCAGGCTCTTCCCAAGAGTTTGTTCCTTCAAACGTACTCCAAGGTTCGAGATTCTTGATATGGCTTGACAGTTTGGCATAAAAAATCTTATTTTGGAGGAACGGTGCTACCAATGGAAGCACTTTTTGGTACGAATCAACTTCAAATAGTGCAAAAAGACTTCGTAGTACGCTTTCTTTCAATTTAAAAATTTTACCTTCAAGGTTTTTAATATCCTCTTTGTCATAAAATAAAGCGTACAAGTAGTCCGATATAAGTTTATTCTCATATTCGTAATAGGAATAGTAAAATTGCGGAAGACCCGTTTTCCTTGTGCGAATCATAGGATATATGGCAACCATAAAATCAATATCAACAACTGTCACATAGCCGGCCTTTATGATGATTTTTTCTTTGGCGCAATTTTTTATGACTTGCGCCACAAAAGGCTCTGTAATATGAAACTCTGGGTCACATACTCGTGTGATACTCCAAGCATTGAAATTCGGATATGCGAAAATGCACAGATTTACAATATGTCTTTCTCCACCTGATAATGCTTTGTAGTATGCGACTTGTCGCTTTAATTGGGAGTTTGTTGTTTTGAGCTGATTTATATCCATAGTATGTCTTTTTTCGGTGTGTGCGCAGTGAATTTTATCACTTTAACATTTCATAAATAGTATCCAATTTTTCAGATATTTCGGCAGGAATATCTTTTTTATCTAACAACGAAATAAGTTGATAATAGTCACGTTTATAAAAATCTTGTGGAATATTTAACTGCTTGTAAAATTCAGGGAAAATTTTGTCAAGCCATTCATCTGATAATTTTGCATTACTCCACCATTCGTCATTCAAATTTTCTAAATAGGCGGGTATTGTGTATTTTTGAATCGCTGTTTGCATTTTTTTCTCTACTTGTTGTGGAGAAAATTGTGGGTATTTCATTTGCAACAATTTGGCGTGTTTAAGCAATAATTCTGGTTTTGCAAAATAATTTTCTAATTCGCGTTTTTGCCAACAAATTATTGTTAAAGGCAAATTGGCAGTATTTTTATCTATTTTATCAAATAAAGCCAAGCCTTTTAATTCGGGAAAAATTTCTTTTAGGGCAACATAATTGGCAACAGCAGTACTAGGAACATTATTAGCAGTATATTGTACATTTGCAACGTGCAAAAGGGGCTCAATTTTGTGTGCTAATTTATTGGCAAAATAAAGCAACATTTGCAAATCTGTCGAACCTTCTAAATAAAGAATATGGCCTTTGATTTTTGCCAAGTAGTATTTTTCCCAACCAATTTCTGCCAGTGCTTTTCGTATATAACTTATAGATTGCGATTTGGTAGAAACATTTAATGGAATTGCTTGATTTTCAATAAGTGCAATTACATTTGAAACATCGGCTGCTTCATCTAACACAACTTCTGAATGAGAGGCAATAATAATTTGGCTGTTTGTTTCTTGTGCTACTTCGTTGATTTTTTGAAATGATTCACGCTGACGGATTATTTCCAAATGAGCATCGGGTTCGTCTAAAAGCAAAACCGTGTTAGGATTAGCATACATATAAGCAAACAACAATAGAGTTTGCAGAAAGCCACGCCCACCTGACGAAACATCATAAGTAATTTTATTTTCAACATAACGAAATTGAATGGAGCCGTCTAATTTGATAAATTCAGGTTTCTGCATATCAATTCCAAACATTGATTTGATTATTGTACAAATTTTTTGCCAACATTCGTCGGAATTATAAGTTGTTCCGCGAGGTGTTTCGGGATAAATAACTTCATAACAGATGTTTCGCAAAACTTCTGCTGTCTTACCTTCGCCTAATTGTTTATCAATAGCACCACGATAAAATTTGTATTCAACCGCAGAAATACCCGACATTGGTTGTAAAAAACCAAAATGAACACCGTTAAATTCATTGTACAAGCCAATCATTTCCTTCAAACCCGACTTGATTTTACAAGAGAAGGATTCTGTATTGTAAAATATAAATTCTGCTTTACATACCCACGATTTACCGTTGTTTTCGCCCTGCAATTCAATGGAAATCGGAATATAAATTCCTTTATTATCTACTGTTTTTTTTCTTGAAACCTGTCTGTTTTTCCACAAAAAACGGGCGTCAGAAATCGGACTATTTAATAAATCCTGTCTGTTAATGGCTACATTGCCATTTTTGTTTAAATCATTTTTCTGATATGCAGCAATAAAACTTTTTACACCTATTTCCCACAAACAAAGTGCTTGAAAAATGGTAGATTTGCCAGAATTATTTGGTCCAATAATAACAACAGACGAAGAAAGCGGGAATGATATACATTCCAACTTTTTGAAATTCTCTATTTTAATATTTGTAAGCATAATTATCTGAAATAAAAATGCAAAAGTACATGAAAATCGCGGAATTTCCAAGCACACACAATAAAAAACTGTTTTTTTATAGAGGGAAGGTACGAATTATTTTGCCTCCCTTTTTTCGTTTTCAAAATAATTATCTAATTTTGCGCCCGATATTTGAAAAAAAATAACAAAAAAAACGAAATTTTTTGCCAATGAAATAAAAAATAGTGTGCTAAGATGCACAATACTAAACATATAAAATAGCGATTGCGTTATTCTTGGTAGTTCATTTTACCACAAAAAACTCATTTATGAGTTATCATATCGGGAATAAGTTAGCGATACGCCGTTCGTACGGCGTGGAGCGACTTGTTAGATATGATAGGCGTGGTAACCTGAACACCGAACAGGTCTTCCGCGCTATTTTTATGTATAAAAACGGAAAAGACAATATAAAAGATTGAGCGTATATGAAAAAGAATTTAATTTTAGGTTTAGTTATGCTGATGTTGGTAGCCTGCGGAGGCAACAATGAAAGGAGGACACCACCTCCTGAAAATCCCCGACAGACAGATTCTGTGAAAGTCAAGCCTACCGTCAATGTCTATATTGAAAACAGCGGTAGTATGGACGGATATGTAAAAGGCATAACCGAGTTTGAACAGACAGTATACAACTATGTGAGCGATATTATCATTTCGCATACTGCCGACAGCGTTAATCTGTTCTATATCAACAGCAAAGTATTGAAACAGAACCTACCGCTTGAAGATTTCATACAGAAACTTGAGCCGACCACATTCAAACAACGCGGCGGTAATCGCGGAACTTCTGATATTGCCAATGTGTTGGGTACGGTGCTGAAAGGAACTGGCAAAAATCAAATTTCTATTTTGGTAACTGACGGTATCTTTTCGCCGGGAAGAGGGGCAGATGCCGAACAATATTTGGTCAATCAAGAAATTGGAATTAAAAGAAGGTTTGCCGAGTATTTGGAACAGAACAAAAATGCTGCTGTGGTTGTCTATCAACTTTCGTCCAAATTCAACGGCACCTATTACAATAAGGTAGATGCCAAAATTCAAATCAACAAGCAACGACCATATTATATCTGGGTAATTGGCGATGCAAAACAACTAAGCGAACTGCGCAAACAGGTTCCGGACAGTAAATTTATAGGCGGTGGCATTAAAAACGTATTCACTGCCATTGTAGGCAATCATCCGGTTAAAAATGCCCTCAATCCAAGTGTTGGCATATATGACAAACCAAGAGATGGCAGCAACACGATTACAAAATTGAAAAAGGACAGCCGAACAGAAAAAGTAACATTTGCCGTCAATGTCAATTTCGCAGATTTGCTGCTGGACGACAGTTATTTACTGAATCCAACAAATTACGAAAACAGTAGCAAATACGACTTAGAAATAAAGCCGAGTTCTACGAAAAACGGCAATTACACCCACATTTTGACTTTCAGTTCCGATAAAGTTTATCAAGGCAATGTTTCGGTTAAACTGAAAGCCAAGCTGCCTGCATGGGTGGAAGAAGCAAATGATGATAACGGCTCGACCGCTATTGACGAAAAAACTTTTGGCATTAAATATCAATTAGGTGGCGTTTTTGGTGCCTTTACATTCGACAACAACTATTACGCGGAAATTAAGATTAGTATTAATTAATAAAAAATTTAGATTATGTTTTTTGAAACTATTTATCGTTGGTTTGCCTCATTTTTTGGAGGCGATTTAGCGGATTATCTGTCGGGGTATTTATGCGCTTCTGAAGAATCGGAAGGCGGTTATCTAGGTAGCAACCAATTCCTGTTGTACGGCTTTATGGCGTTGGGAATTGCATTGGCTGTAGCGTCTATCTTTTATTTTGTTAATCACCCGCATTTTAACACTTGGAAGTCGTGGCTACTAATGTTGTTTTTGGTTGGTGTATGCAATTTTTTTATCGGAGCCGGCATGACTCTCGGCGACCTGGGTGCAGGTGAAATAGGCGAATGTCTGATTAGCGGTGGGAATGGAGGCATTTTCGTTTCAAACTGCTGGATGTTCGGGCTGGCAAATTTCTTTGTATCAGTGATTTTCTTCATCATTATCTCGGTTGTAATATTTAATTTGCTGATAGGCAAATTTGTAATTCACAACACTTGTAATGTGCCTTTCCCATTTCATAAACAATAACTTAATAAATAGTAGAATATGGCTAAATTATATGTTTTCGCAATCGGAGGTTCCGGTTCGCGCGTATTAAAATCGCTGACAATGCTGTTGGCGGCTGGCGTAAAGTGCGATGTGGATACTATCGTTCCTATTATTATTGACAAGGATGCGTCTTGTTTTAAAGAGACAAAAGAATTGATAGAAAATTATATCAAAGTACAGAAATATGCACCAAAATCCGATACTAACTCAGTCCAAAACAAATTTTTTAATACAAAGTTTGAATTGTTGAATAATGAGCTTGTTTTGGCATTGGACGATACAAAAGATACGTTTAAGGGTTACATTAACTACGACACTCCGCAAGAGTTGAAGAAGACAAAATCGCTTGTAGATGTTTTATTTTCAAAGAGGACACTGAATATGTCCACTTCTGTTGGTTTTCAAGGTAATCCGAATGTTGGAAGTGTTGTTCTGAATCAATTTAACGAGCAAAAAATATTCAAATCGTTTGGTGATAGAATTGAGGATGGAGATAAAATATTCATCATTTCTTCCATTTTTGGTGGAACTGGCGCAAGTGGTTTTCCTCTTTTACTTAAAACGTTGAATAACCCTCCCGCTGGAATGGCTTCTCCTGACAAAATCAAAAAAGCCGCCAAAGGAGCCATTACCATACTTCCATATTTCAAAGTGAGCAGCCAAAAAGAAGGCTCTAATGAAAACAGTTTAGTTCCCAAAACATTTATTCCGGGAACGAAAGCAGCTTTGCATTATTACGAAACGTTGGATAAAAAAATTGATTCTCTCTACTATATAGGCGAGCCAAGCGGATTTAGATTGACTTACAAGCACGAAAAAGGCGGTTCTAAACAAGAAGAGGAAGACAAAGCGCATATAGTTGAACTTGCAGCGGCTTTGTCTGTAATTGATTTTGTCAATAATCCTTCCATAAAAAGGGATAACAATGGTTCAATCAAAGAAACCACTTATAAAGAATTTGGCGTATCAGCAAAGGTGAAGGAAGAAAAAGATAAACACGGCAAAATCCAGCAAATTGAAAACGATGGGAAAGAAGTAAGTTTCAACGACTTGGCAGATAACACAAAGGAACTTGTAAAAAAACCTCTTTTACAATTATTGGTAATGCGAAAATTTATTTCGGAGAAATTCAAAGCTGAAAACAAGCAACCCTATCTCAACAAACTTGGTATAGATACTGCCTTTTTTGAAAGCGACTGCTCAATGAAATCGATGTTAGAAATTCTCGGTAAATATTACATTTACCTGCAAGAACTTGAACGAGGTGGAAATGAAAAACGAAAGTTTGCTCCATTTTCATTAGAAATAGAGGACCCTTTTAAAATTCTTAAAAATGAAAGTGCAAAAACAGGTTTTTGGGGGACAAGCGGTTGGACTTGGTTTGTTGATAAACTAAATAGCGAAATAGATGCGGTAAATAAATCTATCAATGACACAAACAACAATAATCTTACAGAAAAACGGATTATTGAACTTTTATATCGAGCAACGGAACAATTTTATAAACGCTTAAATAATAAATAAATATGGCAAATAATATATTCAGAATGCAGGGCGATGACCCTCAACATGACACAGGTTTGTCGAACCATATTAGCAATTGGGCTGTATCAAAACAGTATGATAAGAATTGTATTGACATAATCAGTGATGACGATACTACTTCGACAGAGTCGCCGACCTCTATTCCTTCGCCTTTTGCTCGCATTGCATTGGCAAAAACGGCATTTTCTGAAGTGGCAAATGGTAATACAAACAATGCTTACAGGCAAATTGTGTCTGATTGTCTTGATTTAGCGGAGATTTGTTTTGATTTCCCAAAGTGGGAGCAGCATATTGAGATAATCGAGTGGAATAAAATAGATGACCTGAAGAGCTTACCGGCTACAAATCCCTTAAAATCAACTCTCGACCTGTTTTTGAAATCCGACAGTGATGAATTTCATTTTGATAAAATGGATACTATTTCTGTCCTAACACTAAAAACAGGGGAAGCCATTGGCGCGACCTCGCCTTGTACTGTATTTTTCAGCCCCGAAAATAATTACAACGAAATAAAAAACGCGCCTGAATTTCTTTTGAGTGGCGGACATAAGGCATTCCAAAGGATTGACAGCAATTATACCGGCACACCGTTATCTTCGCGTGATTGGGACTTTGTAAAATATTTTTGGCATTTCTGTCATTCTGCTCCTATTGACCAATGTGTTTTAGATTATCTTGTTATACAAAAAAAAGATTTCGATACAACAAAAGCAATCGAAATAAACAATATTGAAAAGAAACTTTCTATCGCCGATTATGACACCAATCGTGTGATTAAGGAGATATTAAAAGGTTTTCCTTATTGTTCTCGCAATACTAAGGCAGATATTGAGAGCGATTTTATGCTTGAAAGCGACGAGATAATAGTGATACCTAACGGTGGAGAGATTTTTATAACATCTCAGACAACTTATAAGCTTACGCAACACCAACTTTGGGACGAAAACAGATTTGGTAATAAATACTGCGATGATAAGGAGCTCGATTATAACAAACGCATATTGCCTACACACGACAATTTCCCGTGTTTGTATATTTCCGATTTTCTCACCAATACCATCGTGCGAATGCCCTACAAATTAAACAGTCAAAGTTTCTTTAATGGCTATTACGACGAAAGCGATGAAGAAAGTTTTTTGCTGCCTCTGACCGATACTTTTTTCAAGTTCTTTACCGTAGAGGATTTGCAGAAAAATGTAGTTGGCAGTAAAAAAAGAATGTTTGAATTTGTAAAAGACTTGAACGGTATTAAGGTCATACTGCGTATTCCGATAAAAAACAACAATTTTATTGAATACAGCCGTATGTATGTTGAAATCGGACAGGATTTGTCGAAAAACATAGGTTCGTTGATAGAAAAAAGATTGGGTTTAGGAATAATGCCATTTGTGAAATTCCCCGACAGCGTAACAGCCAAAGAATACCGTGTTGCATTGTTTGACAAAGGTGATTACGACGTACAACTTGTTCCATATAACGATAGCAGCCCAATTGATGTAAATGATAAAGAAAAAGTAAAGCATGTTGTTCGAAGAACCAAACAGAGCGGTCTTTGCAGTATTGAATCTTATCGTATTGACGATAATTTCAACAGAATAAGCATAAGAGTTGGTGATGTGTCGGGCGTTCTTATCCCCAAGTTCGATGAGGTGTCAGGCAGCAAGCATTTTACTTTTGCAGTAGATTTTGGTACAACCAACACGCACATTGAGTACAACGAATCAGCCGCAGGCAGTCCAAACAGTGTTTCAAACCCATTTGACATTACTAACAGCGATAAGCAACTTCACCGTTTGCACGAAGATTACCGTGTGGCTGTTGACAATGATATCGACGCCGCATTTAAACATAATTTCATTCCTAGCACAATCGGCGATAACGATTATTCGTTTCCCACGCGCACGGCTCTTGCTGAAAAAGAGGGGATAAATTATACTGCAAATCCCGTTTCAATAGCAGACGGCAACATTCCTTTTCCATACGAGAAAGATCCTATCCCAGATTACAATACTATCAAGACAGAACTCAAATGGGATACTCTTGAAGTTGTTAAACTGTATTTAGAAAATGTCTTTATTCTCTTGCGCAATAAAGTAGTTGCCAATCGTGGCGACTTGATTCAGACAAAAGTAATCTGGTCATATCCGGCAAGTATGAATACTGCACGATACAACGAATTTCAAGCATATTGGGAGGAGTTGTTTGAAAAATATTTTGGAAATAAAGATGCTAACGGAGAGGTAACAAACATAGATAATATGAAAGCTATTTCCGAATCTACTGCGCCCTACTTTTATTACAGTTCATCACGCGGAGCCACAACAGAAACCGTAACTATTGATGTGGGCGGCGGAACTACCGATGTCTATGTGTTGGAAAACAGCAACCCTAAAATGTTGATGTCTTTCCGATTTGCTTCCAATGTTGTTTTTGGCGATGGCTTTGGGTATGATTCCGACAACAACGGCTTTGTAAAGCAGTATTACAGCGAGTTTCTGAATGTAATGAAAACCAACAACTTGGACGAATTGAGTAATGCTTTAACACAAATCGCAGGTTGGAAACGTTCCCCCGATATTATTGCTTTTCTGTTTTCATTGATAAATAACAAGAATGTTGATGGCAACAATGCGTTGAATTTCCTACAAAAATTAGGACAAAACGGGAAAATGAAATATACATTCATTTTGTTTTATGGTGCTATTTTGTATTATGTGGCAAAGACGATGAAAGCAAAAAATGTGAAGCGGCCGTTAAAGCTTGGTTTTAGCGGAAACGGTGCAAGAACGTTGCGGATATTATCGTCAAGAAACGATACGATTGGTCATTTTGCACAACTGATTTTCAATGGAGTGTATAACGAGACCACTAACAATCAATTAGAAATTATTCTTGAACCTGACCCTAAAACAGCCACAAGCAAAGGCAGTATAAAATATTGTTTGAGTAGTGGAGCAATAAGTCAAACACCGAGAGTCATATCGTCTATCAAATTTACTGTGTTGGGTAATAACCTAACTGATACTAATTTGATAACAAAGACATATCAAGAAGTTATTGATGACGAACAGATAAAAAACGATATTGTACAGTCCGTAGCGGATTATATTGAGTTTATTTTCGATGAAAGTCAAAAAAATGACAATTTCTTTGTCAATGATTTGGGCGCAGACGAAAATATTGTTTGGGCGGTAAAAGATTTTTGCTCAAACAAAACAAAACTGATGCAATCTCTAAGTGCTTCATTGAATAAAGTTGATAATAAACCTCAACCTGTCGAAGAAACACTGTTTTTCTATCCATTAATCGGTGTTTTGCACGATTTGGCTTTAAAAATCAGTAATAACGAGTTATAATGTTAAACCCTAAAAGTAGTTCAAAATGAAAAAATTAATACTAAATTTATTGTTTGTTTGGTTGGGCAGCGTAGCATGTTTTGCACAGAATACCGTGTCGCTTGGGAAGTACGAAAAGTGGATAGATTATGTAAACTGCAAATATATAGTTTCTTTTATAGAAAAAAAACAAAACAGCGACGAAATAGGCAGAAAATACAAAACGGATTTTAATGACATACACAAGGCAAAATTAAATGTCAGTTCTCCGGATAAAGCCCAGACATACGATGAAATCCAAGAAGCAATCGGCAATTATGGAAAAGCCAAAATGCTTGCCGAAAGCATAGACGCTAAAAAAAGGGAGTTCAGTCAGAAATGGACAAAAAACGAACTGATAGATTTTTTGCTTGACTTGCCCATCGATAAACCAACCACAGAAGGTAAGGGTTTCAAAGGTTTTTTGGAGAGTACAACCAGTTCTTTGAAAAAGGATTTGCAAAAGCATATTCCCGATAATCTGTTTATTGTCGAAGAAGAAACGATACAGGAAAAAGGACTTGAACAGCAAGATGCAGAAGCGCAAATCATTGAATGTGAAATAATAAGCGAAAATCAGAAACCCAAACAATCGGAAACAGAGTCCAAACAGAAATTTCAACCAAACAGAACAAGAATGGTAAAATGGTATTCTTCTTTAGACGAAACACACTTATTTTGCGGTATTACTTTGATTGTGGCTTTGATTGTGGCTTTGATTGTGGCACTTGTCCGCGAAAAGAAAAAGTCAAAAGGAATAGATACACTCACACACAACGAAAGCGAACTTGCATTGGAGACTTCAAAATTACGGAATGAAAAGGAACAACTCGAACAGAAAATTCGGGAATTGGAAGAAACAATCAAGAATCAGAAAAACAGCATAACACAAATGCAAAAAGAAGCTCCTGAAGCGAAAGAAAATACTGTGCCAAAAGTAGAAATGTCAACCGTCAGCAGTGTTCCGAAGAAATTGTATGCTGGCAATATTATTGACGGCTATTTCAACAAAGTATCCGAGCAACTATCGGGAACGCCCATTTTTGAACTGACCGTATCTTCGTCTTCGCCGCATTCCGCCACTTTCACCGTTTATCGTGCCGCCTACGCTATCGTTTTGAAAGCTCCTGAATATCTCGAAGGTTGCGAAAAACAAACTTTAAGCACCAGCCCTCAAACACTGCAAGTGGTTGAAGGCAAAGCAATTCGCGGGGAAGACGGCAAATGGAAAATTACTCAAAAAGCAAGCGTGAAATTAGTCTAAATGTATGAAAACTTGTAAGCAACCAACTTGTCAAGCGGTCAATATTGATGATGCAAACTATTGTATCGCTTGTGGCACTTGTTTAGTAGATGAAAAAACGCTAAGCATAGCCGAGTTGCGTAGTAAACACGATGAACACAAAAATGCAAAAAAGGCAAAGTTCTGTATTCACTGTGGAATTTTGTTGGCTGATACTGTTCCGCCGTCGGCACCGCAAAAAAACGGTGGTGACCCTAAAATATGGGAGCCTTATCTTGTCGCCTTACAGGATTACCCCAATACAGGCGACTACTACAAAGGTGAAACCCAGGACAGCAAACCGCACGGGAAGGGTATTATCTTTTACCAAAACGGTGATTGGTGGGAAGGTGAGTTTGTGGATGGCAAAGTGAATGGCTTTGGTACGTACTATTCCGCTACATACAAGCGCAAAGATTCCGGCGAATATGAAAACGATGGACGTATAGGCAAGGGTAGAATTGAGTTTGAAGACAGAGTATATGACGGTGAATGGAATAGTAAAGGTGCTAATGGCAAAGGGATATACACCTCTAATGGTGAAAAATTAGACGGAAATTTCGTTGATAATGTATTTAACAGGGGCAAACACTATTTCAAAGATGGAAGTTATGCCGACGGGAGTTTCGATAAAGACGGAAAATTGCACGGCATAGGAGTGTATTACGATTTTAAATGTAAGAGAAACGATACAGGAGAGTACACGCACGGCATCCGCACAGGTAAAGGTAAAATAGAACTTTTGGATTCAGGTAGGGTGTTAGAGGGGAAATGGAATGATAATGGAATAGAGGATGGGACAGAAACAGATAAAAAAGGGCATACCAAACAGCATATAGAAATTTACGAGGAATCGGTAAAAGCATCTGTTCAAGAATCAGACCTGCACATCAATATGACTGAGATGACCGAAGTGGCGCGAACGTGGGACTGCGGAGAAGATGCAGATTCAAGCGTTATCGCTACATTGAGCTACGGTACGCTCACTATCAGTGGCAAGGGTGCAATGAAAAATTATAGTGCTCCTGATGATAGCCCTTGGTACAGTAGTAGCGACTTCATTACCGCAGTGGTGATAGAGCAAGGGATTACCTCTATCGGCGACTATGCTTTTGCAGGTTGTGCGGGGCTAAAGAGCATATATGCCAAAAGCGAGGTGGCAGCGAGCTTAGGGAATTGCGCTTTCTCTAACGTTGATAAAACTGCTTGCATCTTGTATGTTCTTTCGGGTGCGCAGAGTGCGTATCGAACAGCAAACGGATGGCAGGAATTTAAAAACATAGAGGAGCGAGAGGCAGACGAAGAAAAAGCAAAGCGGGCTTTAGATGATTTATCAAAAGCAAAGTTACAAATCAAAGATGCACAGACCGCAGCTGATTTTGCACAATTGAGTAGGACATTTTCTTGGATTGCTGAAGCCTTAAAGTCACTCCCAAGTTCATTTAAGGTAAAGGCGCAGGTTGAAGAATGTGAAAACCTCTACAGTCAGTGTCAAAAGAGTATGGCTCAGCACAAGTACGAAAAGGCTTTAGATGATTTTACAAAAGCAAAGTTACAAATCAATGATGCACAGACAGTAGATGATTTTGCACTATTGAATAGAACATTTTCTCAGATTGCTGAAGACCTAAAATCACTCCCTGCGTCACTCCCAAGTTCATTGGATGTACCGACACTAGTTAAAGACTGTTTAGAACGCCGCAGTTGGTGTGAAGAAAAAATTACTCAGCGCAAGGCTCAGCGCAAGTATGAAGAAGCTTTAGCCGAAATATCAAAAACAAAGTTAGAAATCAAAACCGCAGGGACGGCGGCTGATTGTGCACAATTGATAAGGACATTCTCTCGGATTGCGGAAGACTTAAAGTCACTCCCAAGTTCATTTGATGTACAAGCGCAGGTTAAAAAATGTGAGAAACTTAGCAGTCGGTGTGAAAAGAAAAAGACAGCGATAGAGAAGGACACTCCCCAGAGAAGAAAAGCCGCGAAAGAGCGAACCGAAAAGTGGCGCAAAATAATCGGTAACATTGCTTTGTACATTGTTGTAAGCACTGCCATTGGTGCTGCTGTTGGGACACTTTTTGGTGTTTACTACAACATTAGTTTAAATAATAGTGGGCCAACAATTTTGCTGACCGTATGTGCTATTCCGGGAATTATTGTTGGGGTTATCAGTGTTCGTGAATCAAATGTTGATGGTTGTTTTTTGACTGTTATTGTTTTTCTTCTTGCGGGGGTGGCTACTTGGATAGGTCTTTATTTTATTCTTTTTGGTATTGCTTATGGTATTATTGCATTTGGCGATAGTGTCCTTTGTCTTTTTAATGGGAATGTAATTGATTCGCTTGGGAATAGTGTTTCTTCCGGAAGTAGTATTTTCTCTGCTGTTGTTGGTGGTGGGGTTGCCGGCAGTGCTATTGGTGCTATTATTGGTAGCATCAGAGAAGAAGTATGGGGATTTTTGATATTTGTACTGCTTCTTGTTGCAGTCGGGACGTTTAGCACGGTGAAGAACATAATAAATCAGCCCAATCAGCCCACATCCATATCCACAAAGGCTACTGTTACCGCCACGGTCACCGCCAGGTCACTGAACCTTCGCTCTGCCCCAAACACAGAGTCAAAGGTTTTGACAAGCGTAAAAAAAGGCACTACACTCACCGTAATCGGTGACATCAGCGGGACGTGGATACGGGTCGAATATGGAGGTAAACAGGGCTATGTGGATAAAAAATATGTTTCTATTGGGTTTAATCGTTAATTGTGTGAAGTATGGATAAATTTCCGTTGAAAAATAGGGATGTGAATATTTTTATAAGCCTCCATCCAGATGATAAAGGAATCGTGTTGCCAATATTGGAGCAAGTCCGAGCGGCAGGATGGCACAACATTGACATTCCGGAATTGCAAGCCGGACAAAAGTCGATATTGGAGTCCATCCAACAAAGCGGCATGGTTGTGACATTCCTAAGCAAGGCGTATGTACAAGATCAGCGTTTGATGCTTGAAGAATTTGCTTATGCCGCCACTGTTGTGCAAAGACCATTTATCCCCGTCTGGGTGGATAATCTTGCAGATATACAACAAGATTACCAAAATATGGAATGTGATCGACAACTGCTCAGCGCATTGGAGATGCTTACCGCCAAATATTCATGTACTGCCATCGAAAAACTTATTGCCGAGTTGGAACAATTTACTCCTGACAATATACCTTATACACCATCAACCCCGCAGATATGCGATAAACCCTGTGAGGCTTATGAAGGAGATGAGCCATATATATTCATTAGTTATGCCCATGATGATGCAATACAGGTCTATCCCAAAATAAAGGAATTATATGAATCCGGCTGGGATTTATGGTACGATGAGGGAATTAGAGTAACAGAACGCTATTTACCCGTTATCGCCGATCATGTCAAGCGTTGTTCGGTATTTGTATTAATGCTGACAAACCGTTGCTTGGAGCGACCCTTTGTGATGAATTATGAACTGGAGTATGCCCGACAACGGGGTGTTCCCATTATTCCTGTTTTGTTAGAAGAGTTAACTCCACAACTCTGGTCGAAGGAAAATGCTGCGCGTCTTTTAAAGACAGCAATTTCACAGGACGCATTACTTGAACACATAAGCAGTGTTGACCTGGAGAACCACGGAACACGTACGGCTGTTCCGCCTGCCATTAAGCACAATGTAGTATATGACGTTAATCTACCGCCGGAAATGACGGGATTCAAGATTCTTGTGCAGGGAGACGAGATAACCATTACAAGATATATTGGCAATGACAGAGAGGTTATTATTCCCTCCACCATCGCATCGGCTGACGGAAATATGACATTTCGGGTTACTGCTATTGGAGATTATGCTTTTACCGGTGGCGGCAGGGGTTTTTCCGGAATGATGCTGAAATTTTCTATGATGAGTGCTGGTGTGTTCAATAAAACAAAAGCCAACAAACAATCACTGAAGAAATGCAAATTGTTGACAAGTATTTCGATTCCAGACAGTATCACAAGTATTGGCAAAGGCGCTTTTTCAGGTTGCAAATCGCTAACAAACATCATCATTCCGAATAGTGTAACAAGTATTGGCGAGCATACTTTTTCAGGTTGTAAATCACTAAAAAATGTTATCATCCCCGACAGTATTACAAGTATTGATGACGATACGTTTATGGCGTGCGAAACACTTACTAATATTGTTTTGCCGGATGTGGTCACAAGTATTGGCGATTCTGCATTTTTTAACTGCGCATCATTGTCCGAAATCACTATTCCCGACGGCGTTAAAAGCATTGCCAATGCAGCTTTTTCAGGCTGTAACTCACTTACAAACATTACTTTACCCAATAGTGTTACTAATATTGGTGAAAAAGTTTTTGAAAGATGCGGTTCCTTGAAAAATGTAACACTTCCCAACAACGCAGAGATTAATGCACAGATATTTTATGCGTGTCCTCATTTGGATGCAGTTTTTAGTGCTGACAAAGCAACACTTTTCTGTGGACCTCAAAACTGGAACTCCGCAAAACCATATTCTATCCCTGATGGAGTAACAAAAATAATGAGGAGGGCTTTTGTTAGTTTTTCCTTTCTTGCGAAAATATTTGCACAAATAGTATATAAGCAAAAAATATCCAACTGTCGGCTGCCCGAAAATGTCATTATCCCTGATAGCTTTACAGAAATTAGTGCCGGTGCTTTCGAAAATAGTTGGAAATTAAAAAATATCACTATTCCCAGCAGTGTTATAAATATTGGCGAGGATGCCTTTCATAATTGCAAATCGCTAAAAAAAATCATCATCCCCAATAGTGTCATAAATATTGGAGAACGGGCTTTTTCGGGCTGTAAATCACTAAAAAAAGTTGTCATCCCCAACAGCGTTACTAATATCGGTGACGAAGCATTTAGTAAATGCAAATCCGTGAAAAGTATCATCATACCCAGTAGTGTTACAAGCATCGGCGTAGATGCTTTCAGCGAGTGTAAATCGCTGGCAAGTATTACGATTCCTGACAGTATCACAAGTATTGGCGAAGGTGCTTTTTCAGGTTGCAAATTACTAAAAAACGTTATCATTCCGGATAGTGTAACAAGTATTAGTGAGGATGCTTTTTCAGGTTGTAAAGCACTAAAAAATATTATAATTCCCCAAAGTGCTATTAGTATCGGTGAACGGGCATTTATGAGGTGTAAAGCACTCAAAAATATCACTATCCCAGATAGTGTCGTAAGCATTGATGACCGTGCCTTTGAAAATTGTGTATCCCTTTCAAAGATTATTATCCCGGACAGCGTCACGAGCATTGGTGAAGAAGCCTTTCGTGGTTGTAAATCGCTTACACGCGTTATTATTCCGGATAGTGTAACGCACATAGGTTATAGGGCTTTCGACGGTACTCCAGTAGAATTGACCATTCCCGAAAGAATGCCTATTGATGTTTCTCAAGAAACTAAATCTGAAAAACCGAAATCGAAAACACAAAAAGTTGAAAAAATAATACCGAAAAAGTTGATTCCGCAAAGCCATGAGACACCACATGCGTATGTATGCTGTGCTAAATGGGATATAGAGCAGATTACCACCTTATTGACTGAACTCTACTGGGAGGGATTTAACTTTTATTATTCTACAACTACGGTCGAACAAGAAATTGATGATAGTCAATGTGTTTTAGCTTTTTTTTCGGATAAAACTGCAGAATCCGAACAGGCAATGAGTAAATTAAAATATGCGGTGCAGCATGATACATCGCGCATCATTCAGGTGTTTTTGGGGGATTGTACCGCTTGGCCTAATGAAATCAAGGATAAATTACATGACAGGCAGGCAATAATGCAAAGCCGTTGCTCGGAGCAGGAATTTTCCGGAAGAATACGTGATAGTCTGCGAAAATTTGAGTGTAATATTGGACATCCCAGAGGATTTGATGTACAAAAAATGAATAAAACTGTTGAAATAGTAAAATTCTATCCAACCGATTTTCCGCGGGTTATCATACCAAAAACATTTTTCAATCCCCCACTGCCGGTTAGCACTATTGGCGCAACTGCTTTTTTAGACTGTGAATCATTGATAGAAGTTACCATCCCATGCGGAGTTACTTGTATTGGCGGCGATAAATTTTCCGGCGGGGCTTTTTTTGGATGTGAATCTTTGAAAAACGTCCATATTCCAGATAGTGTCTTGAGCATAGGAGCAAATGCTTTTACGGGATGTGAAAAACTAACAAGTATCATCATACCGGAAAGTGTCACCAGCATTGGGAACAATGCTTTTTCTTCCTGCAACTCATTATTGAACATCAATATACCGGGTAGCATCACTAATATTGGCGACTCTGTCTTTTCGATGTGTGAAAAACTGACAAGTGTCATTATATCAGAAGGTATCACTAGTATTGGTGATTCTGCTTTTTCCTTCTGTAAATCATTGGAAAACGTCAATATTCCCAATAGTGTCACAAATATTGGTAACGGTGCTTTTTCTAGTTGTGAATCATTAACACATATTACCATCCCTAATAGTGTCAAAGAAATTGGTAATGGTGCGTTTAATTTTTGTGCATCACTAAAAAGCATTGTCTTCTTCAATAAAGAAACAACCATTAGAGGTGATGATACATTTGATTATTGCAGATTACTGACAATATACACACCAGTCGGTAGCAAAACCTGGAAATATGCTGAAAAGCACAATATAAAACACGGCGATTATAAAGAAGCCATTGAATATTTTAATAAAACAATCGAAACGTACCGCCAAGAGTACCCAAAAGATTCAAAAGGATTATTGGAATTGCTTGATACATTGCTGAAACTGCAAATTGAGGTATACGGCGAAGAAAGCAAGACCGTTGCCACTACTTATAATAGCATCGGTTTGGCACACAGTAAGATGAAAAACTTTGAAAAAGCACTTGAATACTACCAAAAAGCTCTTGCCATTAGGGAAAAAGTCGTAGGACTTGAACACTCTGCTACCGCAACATCGTATAACAACATAGGCTCGGTATACAGCAAAATGGGAAACTATGAAAAAGCACTGAAATTTTATCAAAAAGCCCTTGCCATTCGTGAAAAAGTTCTTGGCAAAGAACATCCCGATACAGTGAAGACACTGCAAAGAATGACAGATATAGATAAATTAATAGAAGAAAAACAATGAACACAGAAACATTGATTAGTCTAATCGCTATCGCCCTGATACTAATGGGAGGAGGTTTTTATATTTTCAAAAAGCCTACAAAGAGCATTTTCAAGGAACTTCCCAAAATAGTATTTGGGGTTGCGATTTTTATTGCAGGATTGATGCTTAATTGGGTAGGGCTTGACTACTTTTACGGTAACAACGAGAATCCGGGCAGAATTTTTAACTTTGGCACAATACTCAGCAGTACCTTGATAATGTTTGTCCTCATTTGGGAACGAGTACTCTGGTCACCGTTGGCAATGGCAAATATCTTCTACAGCATTGCCATCACACTTTGCTATACCGCTGCCGCTATTTTTTCAGGGTCGGTTATTTTGAAGGTATTATTTAAAGTATTTGAAAATTTTGGTAACTCAGTATCTTTATTTTTTCTTGTGCACTCTCCGAAGAAGTTATGTTTCATTGTCGGGAATGGTGTTCATCAAAAAATTCTTCTCGAAAATCTTACGCAGGAACAGAAAAGGAACGCCATCATTATGCTCAATGAGAACAATGAGGAAGCAAAAAAAGAATATCGCGCACAAGGGTTCCCTGTCATCAGCGGGAAAATCAGCGTGGCGATTCTGAAAAAAGCAGGTCTCTTTGATAAAAGAGAAACAGCTCTTATTGCAATTTCCGATGACGATGTTGAAAATCTTGAAATAGCCCGAACGATAACTGAGCATCTTAAAACGCTTGACGAAAATACCCGTGCAAAGTTATCTTTCACTGCTCGCATTATGTACACCAATATTGAGAGGGCGGAACATTTCAAATTTAGCGAAATCGCCGGAGGAAAGATTCAATTTTTTAATCCTTATGAAATAACGGCGCGAGAATTTTTGTTTAAGCATCCTATTACCAAATTTATTCCCCCCGAACGTATCAACACCGGAACGGCTCGCTTAAATACGGATAAATTTAAATTCCTTCACGTATTTATAGGTTTTGGAAAAGCAAACCGTGAACTTCTCAAGCAGAGCATTGCCGCAAATCAAATTTTAGGAATGGATTATCGGGCATTGGTGATTGACTTTGATATACATGACAGACAAAGTTCCTTTATGAACCATTCACGGGGACTTTTTTCAAATAATAAAGACGATGTCAGTGAAGAGTATTTTCCAATGCCGCAGGAAAAATATCATATTGAGTTTATAAATTGTAATGTTCTTTCAAAAGAAATATATGATACAGTCATAAACCGGATTAAAGCAGTTGAAGCATCAGTGGTGATTGTTTCACTGGGGAATGTTCAATTAAATGCGGAAACCGCCATGGAGCTTCGCCAGCGTTGCTATGAGCAGAATATAGCAAAAGAGCAAACAAATATATTTGTTCGTGCAAAGATACATTCTCCCATTACAGTTGAAGACGTACTCAACAATGATGATATCATTAAAATAACAACTTTTGGCTTTTTTGAAGATGAAATTCTTACACTTGACTACATTGTAAATATGGATATGGACAAACTCGCGAAATGTGTCGCAGGAAACTATTCAGGTAGCCATGCAAATGAATGGGAGAAACTGACAAATCAAAAACGAGAAGCAAACATTTATGCTGCCCTTTCAATCCGTACAAAACTTAACATGATGGGATTCGATCTGATTTATGACGAAACAGAACAAGATGAAAAGACGTTAAAAGAATTTGAAAATACCTACGATATTGAAAAAGCACGAAAATTACGGGCTTTGAATAATCGTTTTTCTATCGAGCGTGATTCTGCCGGAAATATTGCAAACACAATCCGTAACAATCTTGCGCGTCTTGAACATCAGAGATGGAATGCATATCACTTAGTGAAGGGTTGGATGCCAATGCCCAAAAGCGACATTACTGAAATCGGTGCATCGAGGAGAAATGAGCGTACCAAACAGCATGCCTGCATTACGACTTTTGAAGGCTTAGAAGAATTAGCCTCTATGCAAAATGGAGAAGATACGATGCACTACGATTGCGACCTAATGGATTGTCTTATCGATAATCTCAAAGATACAAATTACAGGATTGTGAGATGATTCTGATGAAAATATTCATCATGGATTTACCTTTCCTCTGAAAAAACTGTTTTTTCATTGTTTTTCATTTTGTGCGCTTGGAATTACCCAATTTTTATATAATTTTGTACCCACAAATGAAATGTTAAAAGAGGTGGAAACAAGAATATTAGGCAAGTCAAAAGACGTGGTTGATTATATTGATTCTGTGAATTATTCGTTGTGTAGCTCTCATTAATTCATCGAACTTAACACTCTCACCCACAATCATTTGTCCCTGTATATCCACATAATCCCTTTCCCATTCAGGCATTAATTCCATAGGCGGTATAGGATTCAGATTGGGTGGAAAGTGAGAAGTATAATCCACACCACCCAATTTTGAAAACCGTTCCCGATGAGCAACAATGGACTTATACAATTCCTTGTCGGCTATAGCTTTATCGGCAAACGAGGTTTGTGCAATCCGATAGATATCGTAGAAATGGCGACTTTTGCCTTTTATCCTCATCTTTTCTTTTGGGCGTTGATGTTCTTCGTGCAACAAGAACAACTTTTCCAGAAAAGTCCGTTCGGGATTAACACAACGGATTTGTATATCTTCATCGGCAAACGGCAAATCTGAAAATGTTTCACCTATCATCGACCGGAACGAGCGCACAGTAGAAGGCTCCATCATTGAGCGGCTACCGATTTCCAACAACACACGTGGTTGTACATACGCCGAATATTGCGTAACGGTCGGATAGCGCACTTCTATTTTCACAGGGTCGTCATCAGGGGCTTTTTCATCCGTTACCGCAAGACAAACATCTTTAAATCCTGCATTATCAAAGGATTTCTGCAATGAAAGAAGAAAATCGCTTGAAATATATTTGCTCGAGGAATCTTTCAGTTTTCCAACCTGTGTCCGGCTAATATCACCCGAAAAACCGAAAAATTCACGGTTAATCGCCAAATCAATATCTTCACTGAAACGGTCAATCAATCCCCACGCCTTGCTCAATGAAGTACCACCCTTAAAAACAAAGTGTTTCGCAATATCCATTTGGGTAATCAAACGTAAAGTCTGCACTACCCACCAATCTTTTTCGATGATAAACAATTCAAACTTATGGCTTTTCCTGACATCTTCTAACGTTTTTAATTTTTCATCTAAGTTGAGTTGATTCCAATTCATTGATTTTCAAGTTTAATAATTGCCTTATTCATAATTTCCCGAATCCATAAAGGGGCATATTTCATATCATGCGCCACATACTTTGGATTCTCTCTTTGTAAGTGATTAATTACTTTTTCTATTTCGTAATCGGTTACCCTGTCTTTCCGAATCGACTTCAATGCCTGAATAACCAAGGTACTGATTTTCCCTTTCGATGCTAAATTCTTCGGCGACGTTTTTTTGAAAATAACAGTCCTGCCGTCTATCTGTAATTTTCGTGGACTTCCATCGGTTAAATAAACTATTTTTGCAGGCACTTGTGTGGATAAACCGAGTAAATTTTCGGCTAATAATCCGGTAGGAATTATTTGTGCATGGTCGCGTTTAACAATAGCCTTTACTATATCATCCGAAGTAGGAGGAATATCCCCCAATAAATCACTCTTTTTAGGAATAGCATACGTGCCTCTGCCTACACGCAAAATCTTTTTCTGCCCAACTAAACGTTCAAGTGCTTTATTGCATGCTTTGTAATTGCCGAACTTAAGAAAATCATTTGTGAAAAAAACTTTTTTACGTTTTGCCAATTGCATATTCCTAAATATATTATATTCAATGCTATAATTCATATTTAATATTTATTTTTGTCGCAAAAGTAGTAAACTTATTCGACAAGAACAAACTTCAAGCAACATTTCTTCAGTCATGGCAGAGCAAATTCCGCTCGACCACCCATTGAGGCTCACACACGCGAAAATTGCTAATCAAATCACTTTGGCAAGAGGAGTGGGATGCTAATGAAAAATCCTCCTGGTCTAACACATTGATTTATTATCAGTTAAAACGACTCTCTTTCATCTTGCTAATCCTTTAATCTTATTAAAATCGTGGTTCAAGACAATCGTAGAGACGGGGCCCGTCCCGTCTCTAAGGGCGGGCAAACCCCGTCCCTATTTTAATTTACTTCGCCAAACAAGCTGCTCCAATAGCAACGCAATTACCGCCACCAAGATAAACCACCACGCCAAATACCTGTTTTTGTCTTGATAGACGATTTCTTTTACTAATTCGTTGTTATGACTGATTTGTGTCGTTTTGATAGGTTCTACTTTGGCGTTTGGAAATTGTGTTTGTAGTTCCTTTTCGTCACAAACCGTTAAATCTGATTCGGCCCGGTCATAGTTAAAGGCCAAAACATCTACTACCCCTTCATTTTGAATTACTTCATAAAGTCCGGCATCCTCAATAACGTGGGCATTCATCAACGTATAAAAACCGTTAAAGTCCTTCCGTATTTCGGGTATAAACTCAAAGTCCCCATCGATTTTCCGAATGTGAATGGGGACATTATCTTTGATTTTCTTACCGGAAATATGTACCGGTTGCTTGGAAGAAGTCCCCAGAAACCACGAGGTATGGAGTGAAGATTGTACGTTGTAAGACATATTAATCATTGTCGGCACAAATAGGGGATGATAAACCATGTCGCTGTTCTGCGCCTCCAAATTAAAGGCGGAAATATATATTTTCCCCTGACCTAAGGTATTGGAAGTGAAGACATTATTTCCCTTTTTATCTTTCATCAGTACCTCCGTATTACCGCCACTCGCGAGAGGATAAAATAACTTGGCACTCGGTAAAACGGCGTTCTTTTCCTCTTTTTCAAAGACATCTTTAAACAAGGGCGACTGACTTTCAACCGTAGCGATATTCATATTCGTGTCCGCAGCACCGAATGTGGAAGCATGTAATTTGCGCAAAGTCTGGTTTAGTACGTTGACAGACATCGCATTACCTGGTACGATGAAAAGGTTGCCACCGGCAATGAGGTAGTTTTCCAACTCACTTTCGATACCCGAACTTAGAGAAACAGTGCGGTCAAGGATGACGAGATGGTAATTGCTAAAGTTTATTCCGGCAGTTTGTCCGATAGGCACATACTTGAAACGAAAATCGGCAGTATCTGCAAACAGTTTGCCAAAGAAGGGATTGCGCGTTTCTTGGTCAATACACAATATATTAACTTTATCGTCTATCGCATAACTGAAATAAAAGGTGTTATCAAAAAGTACCGGAAAATCAGTCACCTCAACCATCCCCTTGTAATAGCCATTCTCTGTATTGAGATAGTTGATATGAACGACTTCCTCGCCATTTTCGGGTATATTTACTTTACTGACACTCTTCTTTTTATTGTTGATAGTCAGCGAAATAGGGATATTATTACCATCTTTACCATCCTTACCCGAAGAATTGGCGATGCGGATGGAAATATTGTCCGCCTGATTTTTCTTGTGTAGCATCGTTTGGTCGAAAGAAACATCTTTGACATAAATGTTACTTGCATTTTCCGCTTTCAATAGCAGGAAAACAGGCGAAATTAAGTCGTCGTGCCCAATGGACTGGAAGTCGCAGTTGTTTTTTTGAAAATCAGACAGTAAAAATAGGGTAGAGGCTTGCTCTTTCATGCAATCCTGCGTTTGTTTGAATACCTGCGACAATTTTTTCGGCTGTGCAGTAGGCTTTATTTCGGCGATGGAAATAGAGGCTTCCTCTTTGGAAAGCACGGTTGCACGGTTGTTATCATTGGTAAGCAGCACAAAACCAGTACCGGTAGGGTAGGAGTTGAGAATGTCGAACATCACTTTTTTGGCTTCTTCGAGCAGCGAACCGTGTGCGCCGGCATTGGTCATTGAAAAGGAGTTGTCGATATAGATGACTACCGCCGACTTTTCCGAAGGGGTAGGGGTGTCAGGATGGTTTCTCGTTGCCGGTATAAAAGGTCGGGCGAACGCAACCACAATCGCTGACAGAACAAGCAAACGGATTAAAAGTAGTAGCCATTTTTTGATTTGTGAACTGTTTTTCCGTTCCTGCTGTAGTGATTGAAGGAAATTGAAATTGCTGAAATATACCCTCTTATAGCGTTTAAAACTAAAAAGGTGTATAATGAGCGGTATGACCAAAACAGAAAGGCCGACTAAAAATTCCGGATGTAAAAAATGTATCATGTTCAGTGACATCGTTGAAAAAAGGTCTATTTATAGAACAAAGTGCGAAGGTACAGGTTTTACGCTCATAAACCAAATTATTGAACACTTTCGATGACATCCCTTTATAGGTCAATCTTCATGGATGTTTCATTTTGGAATCGTGCTCTCTGGGTGGTCTATCACCACGCATCTTATTGAGAAGTTGTTGATTAAAGGTATGTTCTGCACGGTCAATTTTTAAAACCTTCTCTGCGGGCATAAGGGCCAATAATTTTTTATAGTATTCTTTCTTGATGTCTAAATTTTCCTGCTCTACGGCGAATTTTTTGTCAATCAACTCGGCAGAACCGGTTTTCTGCGCTGACTTCAAGTGTTTTTTTATGGTTTCGTGTATCTTCACTTCATTATCGAATATCTTCTTAAACATCTCATTATACAAAGGCCAAAATACGGCAGCTTCCGTAGGTGTCAACTCCAAAAAGCTCGTAAAATAAGCCACTTTCTGAGCTTCAAATTCTTTTCGCTTTTCCTCGCTCAACGGTCTTTGGGTAAATCCCGAAATGCCCGTGCAGAGCAATAATATTAAAACAACTAATCTATTCATATTCAGCATTTTATTTCTGCATTTTAGGCTACATATTATTATAGGCCAGCATACAATTGATAAAAATCTTTCATTTCTACGGCAAGGTATTCGTAGATTTCCTCGCTACTAGGGTCAAAGGTGAGGTCTAATTTCACGGCATCCTCTTCTGATACTTGAACATCAGCAGTTTCCATTGTTTTCTCTTGCCATACATTGTTCGTATCCACAAAAAGGGGTAACATAACTTGAATAAGACTGAAAAGGAGTACAAAAGCGGCGGCAAGTCCGAGGTAAGGACTTATTAATGACATGATTCTCTTTTTCCGAGGGGCTTGGTGTTGAATGATTTTCTCTTGAATTTTGTTTTCCAAACCCTCAAAATACCCTTCCGGTACTGCGAAAGGGAGTCTTTTTTCTTGTTTTTCATCAATATGTTCCATCATCCTATATTTTCATTATTCACTGCCTTTTCAATTTTTGCCACCGCATTGTGGTAGGTCGCTTTTAGAGTTCCAACTGCCACTTGCAGCACCTCCGCCATTTCTTCATATTTCATGTCCTCAAAATATTTCATATTGAAGATGAGACGCTGACGTTCTGATAATTGTAAAATGGCTTTCTGTAATTGTATCTGTATTTTATCACCATCAAAATACGCGTCACTTTCCAAGGTATTTTCCAATATCACATCCAACTCTACAGAATTGCCATATACCTTTCTGCGTTTCTCACTCAAAAAATTCAGTGCCTCATTGGTTGCAATTCTATACATCCATGTAAACAATTTTGCTTCATACCGAAATTCCTTGAGTCCTAACCAAATCTTGATAAACGTGTTTTGCAAAACGTCATCCGCATCGTCATGGCTCAGCACAATTTTCCGTATATGCCAATAGAGCCTCTCTTTATATTTTGTCACTAGCAAGCGAAACGCCTCATCGCTCTTTTCTTTTACATGAAATAACTCAACAATATAGTTATCCTCCATCGGAATATTACCTCTTATGATTAAACAGACAAAAATAATAAAAAAAAGTTTATCGGGACACTATTTTTTTTGTCACAAAATGAAGGCATTGCTAACACTATATATATTTCGGCACCTTATATATATGGTGGGAAACTTTAATTTAGTATATTAAAACACTCCCCATTGACAAGTGGAAACAACAAGCAACACCAGATATAGATAAACGACCAACCATCTTCATTGTTTATGCAGGGAGCTGATAGTACGGGGGTAGTAGGTCACCGTAAATTCAATTTGTTCGTAGGGGTTGTTTGTGGAATGGGAAAAGTTTTATACCTTTGCACCTCAAACAAAGGCTTAGCCCCAATATGACCACCCCATGAAGAGGTAGTCTTTAAAAGTTAGTAAATGAGTTTATCGTCCACCTGTATCAATCGACCTGTCTTAGCAACGGTCTTAAACATTGTCTTAATACTAATCGGTCTGATAGGATTTGCCTACTTGGGAGTGCGCGATTATCCGAGTGTTGACCCACCTATCATTTCAGTAGCGACCACTTTCCCCGGTGCCAACGCCGATGTCATTGAGTCACAAATCACCGAGCCTCTGGAAGCAGCCATTAATGGCATTCCCGGCATACGTTCATTGACCAGCGGCAGTCGTGATGGACGTAGCAACATCACGGTGGAGTTCGAGTTGAATGTCGATTTGGAGACAGCGGCAAACGATGTTCGTGACAAGGTGTCGGGGGCGATGTCCCGTCTGCCCAAGGATGTGGACCCACCTACTGTGGCAAAGGCTGATGCCGATGCCAACCCCATTTTGGCCGTATCGCTCCGAAGTGATACGCGCTCGCTGATAGACCTCAGCATGTTCGCGGAACAGTACTACAAGGAAAGGTTACAGACCATATCCGGTGTCAGTAGTGTAGGCATTTGGGGCGAAAAGCGGTACTCAATACGCTTGCGCATGGACCCAAACCTGCTCTCAGCCTACAAACTCACGCCTATGGACGTGAGGGATGTCGTGGTCAAGGAAAATGTGGAGCTACCGTCGGGGCGTATTGAGGGGGATAATACGGAATTGACTATCAGGACAATGGGGAGGTTGATGTCCATAGATGATTTCAGTAACCTAATCATCATGGAGGTAGAAGGGAAGGTGGTACGTTTTTCGGATATAGGCGTAGCGGAGGTGGATGCTGAGGACACCCGCTCGATACTCAAACGCAACGGTATTCCGATGATTAACTGCATGATAACACCACAGCCCGGCGCCAACTACATCGATATTGCCAACAAAGCGTATGACGTCATCGCAGACCTGGCGAAAGACTTGCCTGAGGATATTGAAGCTGCCATTGCCTTTGACAACACCAAGTTCATACGCAATTCCATCAGCGAGGTACAGCACACGATAGTAGAGGCTTTCGTCATGGTAGTATTGATTATATTCGTCTTCTTGCGGAGTTGGCGGACGACCATTATACCCATCCTGGCTATCCCTATCTCTCTCATATCTACGTTCTTCATCATGTACCTGATGGGGTTCTCCATTAACATACTGACCTTGTTGGCTGTGGTCCTTGCCATTGGTTTGGTGGTGGATGACGCGATTGTGGTCATGGAGAACATTTACACCAAGATAGAGGAGGGCATGACACCGAAAGAAGCGGGCTTTCAGGGTGCCAACGAAATCTTCTTTGCCGTCATCGCGACGACGATATCCTTGGTGGCTGTCTTCTTCCCGATAGTCTTTTTGAGTGGCATGACGGGGCGTTTGTTTCGGGAGTTCAGCCTTGTGATTGCCGGTGCGGTAGTAGTGTCGGCCTTTGTGGCCTTGACGTTTACGCCGATGATTTCGACCAAGTTCCTGACACGCAAGTCAACGGAAGCGTGGTTATACCGTAAAACAGAGCCTTTCTTTCATGGCTTAACGCACTATTATAGGCGTAGTTTGGATGCATTCATGCGTGTCCGTGTGGTGGCACCGATTATCATCATCATTTGCGGCGTCGTCATCGGCTACTTGTGGACTGCCTTGCCGTCGGAAATGGCACCCTTAGAGGACCGCTCCAATATCCGCATCAGTTCTACGGCTCAGGAGGGGGCGACATTCCCATACATGAACCGTTACGCTTCGGAGCTATCCACCTATGTGGAGCAGGAGGTGCCTGAACAAGAAATGATTATAGCGCGAATAGGGGGGGGTAGCCCCAACAACTCCAACTTGAATGTGTGGCTGACGGCACCGGAAAATAGGAGCAGGACACAGCAGTCCATTGCTGCCGACTTATCTAAAAAGGTGAAGCAATTCACGGGTGCCCGTACGAGTGTTGCGCAGCAGCAGACCTTTGGTGGTGCGCGAGGTGGCTTGCCGGTGCAGTACGTTATTCAGGCAAAGAACTTGGATGCCCTGAAAAAGGTGTTACCCACGTTCATGAATGAAGTGGATGACAGTCCTATCTTTTCGATAGGTGACGTCAATCTGAAGTTCACGAAGCCTGAGTTGACGATACAAATCGACAGGGACAAGGCGGCAGTGATGGGTGTTTCTATGCAAAATATAGCCCAGACACTTCAACTGACGATGAGTGAGCAGAGAATAGGTTATTACATCATGAATGGTAAACAGTATCAGATATTTAGCCAGTTGGAGCAGGGTAGCCGAAGTAGGCCATCAGACTTAGAAAGTATCTATATTCGCAACAACAATGGGGACTTAATTGCGATGGACAACCTCGTGACAATGAAGGAAAGTTCGACCCCTCCACAGTTATACCGTTACGACCGTTTTGTGGCAGCGACCATTTCCGCCAACATGGCTGGTAAGCATACCTTGTCGGAGGGCTTGCAAGAGATGGATAGGATTGCGGATAAAGTGTTGGACGACAACTATAAGACCACGCTGGCAGGCAGTTCCAAGGACTTTGTGGAGAGTTCTTCCAGTCTATTGTTTGCCTTTGGCTTGGCGTTAATATTCATCTACTTAGTACTTTCGGCACAGTTTGAGAGCTTTCGTGACCCGATGATAGTCATGTTCACGGTGCCTTTGGCACTGATTGGTGCTTTGTTGTCGATGTGGTATTACGAGCAGACGATGAACATATTCAGTCAGATAGGTATCATCATGTTGGTGGGCTTGGTTTCCAAGAATGGTATATTGATTGTAGAGTTTGCCAATCAGCGTAAGTTGGCGGGTGAATCCAAAGTGGAGGCAGTAAAGAACTCTGCGGTGGCGCGTTTTCGTCCGATATTGATGACGAGTTTGGCGACCATCTTGGGTATAGTTCCGATGGCGGTGGCGACGGGTGCTGGTGCGGAGAGTCGTTCTGCGATGGGTATTGCGGTGGTTGGAGGGATGAGTTTTGCTACCTTCTTGTCGTTGTACGTTGTTCCCGCGATTTATTCCTACCTTTCGTCGGAGAAAAAAGAAGCAACCGAATATGTAGGAACAGAAGAATAGCTGATACAAAAAGCCCAATTGCCAAAGTGGGATATTCTTTAACCCACATTGCAGGCCCCGCTCGTTCAAAGAAAGATTTGATAGACACCAACAAACATTTTGTGTTGGAGTCGGCGCACCCTTCACCACTGGCAGGCAATGCCTTTTTGGGATGCCGTCATTTTTCAAAAACAAATGAATTACTGCAACAGCAAGGATTACAGCCAATTGATTGGAATATAAATTAACAAAAAAAGATGATAATGAAACAATCTATTTCAAGTAAAAATGCGCCAGCGGCAATCGGACCGTATTCACAGGCGATTAAAGCGGGCAACTTCGTGTTTTGTTCGGGACAGTTGGGGCTTGACCCCGCAAGTGGCACATTCGTGGCAGGTGGCGTGGTCGAACAGACCGAGCAGGTATTCAAAAACATCAAAGCTGTGTTGGCAGAGGCAGGTCTGACGACAGCAAATGTCGTGAAAACGACCGTATTTTTGGCAGACATCGCCGATTTTGCAGCGATGAATGAGGTCTATGGTAAACATTTCAGCGAGCCATTCCCCGCCCGCTCGGCTGTGGCAGTGAAAACCCTCCCCAAAAATGGGCTGGTGGAAATTGAAGTGATTGCCAGCAACTGATTACTTTTTGCTCACTATCATACGTCCCATTGAGGTAGGAACGTGAAAATCAGGAGTTGCTACTTTAGGATTTACCCAAGTAGTCCAATTTTCAACGATTGTATCACCTTGCCTGCAAAACTCGGCACGATAAGCACCAAAATAGATTTGTCCGTCGGAAGCAATACTGTTGATAAAATCAAGGGGAATGGAACCTTCTACCGTGTAGCCAGTGGAATGAATTTGAGCGGCGGTCAGAAACCCGTGAGGTGGCTCCCATTCAAAATTGAATTGTCTATAATAACTCGCTTTATAAGAAAGCGTACGACCTTTGGCATCTATCTCCAAGCAATCGTAGTCATTCATCGCTTTGTCTTTTGAAAAAAACAATTCTACACGGTCTTCTTTTTCCACATCTCGTTCATTGGAAAAATGGGGTTCCAACACTATTTCCTTGTCAATGACTTGAAAGATGAAATACAAATTTCTATTGTCTTTTAACATTCGCAGTGATGTGGGAGGTGCAACTGCCTTATTCCAGGGATTGCCGAATGAAGTGATTGAATCCGCTTGTGCCCAAACGGCTTCATCTTGTTTACCATCGAGCGTTACAAGTCCGTTTTTTATTGTCTTCACAGTATACATACAGTCCTTGTCGCAAGAGTGTACAACTTCATTCAACTCTTTAATAATTTCTATCTCTCTCATATCGTACGGTTTGAAATCACCGCGATACAAATCGTGCTTCCATGTTTTCGTATAGGGCAACATTTCGGGACGGTGGTCCCAACCGAGATGGGCTTGCGACTTACCGTTAACCAATCCCCAAAGCATCGAACCGACATTTTCCTCTTTGAGCAACGGCAAAATATCGGAAACCGTTGAACCGGCTAACCGGTGCAACCATTCGGTACAAATGACCGGACGACCAAATGATTTCCAGTGCTTAATTTGTTTCAGCGTTTCGGCTTTTGTTGAGTAAAGATGAAACGAAATTACGTCGGAATTATCGGTAATTATTTTGTTCAGTTCGGCGTTTCCGTTCCACGCAGCGACGGTTACCGGCTGAGACGGAGCAACCTCTCTTGCCCAAACGAAAACTTTTTCGACAAGCGGCAGTGCATATTTCCCCGCGCCGCCGTTCGTCGGCTCATTGTACAAGTCCCAGACGATAATTCGCTTATCGTTTTTGAAACGGGTTAAAACATCTTTCACATACTTTTCCAATTTCGGATGTTCCCGATGGTCAGTAACCATTTGATGTCCCGGCGACGGCGACCAAGCCCAAAAAAACCAGCCCTCTAACGGTTCGGGCTGCTTGCCGATTTTCGGGTCTCTGTTTGTTCCGAAAGCACAGTCGTCGAAAAACGCCGGCATCGCAACGATTTTGTGTTTTTCGCAAATGTTCAGAAATTTGTCAAGCGTGTTGAGAAAGTATTGCGGGTCATCTTCATAGACGGCGTACTGCATAATGAAGCGGATACTGTTGATACCGATACTTTCAGCAAGGGCGAGTTCTTTGTCAATGAGTTCGGGATTAAAGCTTGTTTTATCCCACATCGCCGTATAATTGATAGCATCGGAAGGTATGTAATTGACACCGGACAACCAACCGAATGATTGATACCAATTCTTCGCCTTTTCCTCCGACCAGCGACTCTCCTGTGCAAAAGTATTGAATATACTTATAATTAATAAGGGTATGAATAGTAACCGTTTCATCATCTTCTTACTTTAATGTATCCTTTAAATCCGCAATGTTAGCACTAAATTTTCACACAAACGCACTAATATGCCTTTATATGTTCCGTATCACACTCTAAGGTATCGCCTTGCGGCTTCAGCATGCCGATGCCGAGTTGCTTTGCCCCCATGATTACTTTCTTGTTGAACGACATACTAGCAATGCCCAAATATATTTTGTGCTTAGCATACGCGGGGAATAGCGTTCTGAAGTTTTGCACTTTTTGGGTGGTAAGTGTAGTCAAAAAATCAAGCTGAACGCGGTACTTTACCTCAATAATGGCAATGGATGAGCCGTTGAACATCACAATATCAAATTCGTCTTGTACATTGCCCAGACGATATTTCATATTGGGGTCAACATAGTCGTATCGTATGCCTGCGAACGTTTTTTTCTTTTGCAAGGCATTGATAAAGTACTCTTCGGCAAAATAGCCGTTGTTGTTGGATATGCCACCAATCTCCTTCGACACCTCTTTCCAACGTGCGTGCCACTCGGCATACTCTTTTTCTCTGCGCTTGTCATACTCTTCTCTACGCTTGTCTGCTTCGGCAGCTCGCTTGTCATATTCTTCTCTGCGCTTTTCTGCTTCGGCAGATTCCTTTTTGCGTTGCTCTTCATACTCGGCAATATTCTTGGCGTGTTGCGCTTCAAACTGCTTGCGCTGTTCCGCTGTTTCTTTCAAGATTGCACGTATGTCTTCAAACGTGACTTGGGTGGATGCTGTCTGGTTCATGGTTACAATATTAATGTTATTGGTTATTTTATCTGCACTTTTCAGCCACAAAGGTAACATTATATTTACAATTACGCACAAACGCATAAAAATATTCAGACAAAACTGGTTAGGGGATATATAACCTATATCCCTATGCAAAAGGGTTTTATGTATTTGTTTGCGATTATTGATTTATATTCTCGCTATGTAGTTGGTTGGAATGTGAGCAATACGATGAATGCCGACTGGTGCGTGGGAATTCCGCTACGGCTACGGCTACGCCTTCGCTTCATTCCCATGCAGAAAAAGAGCGAATGAAAGAAAATGAACGAGTGAAATGATAAAAAAAAAGAAAATTAATCAGTAAATTTGCACCCTCCGTCCAGAGAATTATACCTTAACAAGGCCTATTTGCTGTCTAACATTCGGGGAGTAGGTTAATCAACAAATTTATACAATAGTAAAATAACGTAACCATGAAATCACAAATGAAATTCACAATCTGTTTCTTCTTAGTATTAAGCTTTGGGGGCATTTGTGCCCACGCTAAAGAAGCACTCCGTCCATATTCCATTCTGCCAAATCCACAGCACGTGGAGTACAGTAACGGTTCTTTCAAACTGAAAGATAAACTGACTGTCGCGTTCCCATCGGAACTTGCCGGTGAAGCTGCGTTGACGAGCCAATATTTGAGTGAAGATTTCTCTATCGTCGCCCAATTGAAGGAAGGTAAGAAGTCGGGGAATATTACCCTCACGTTAGATGCCTCTGTGCTGCCCAAACATTCAGAGGGATATGTTTTAGACATTCAGTCGAAAGGCATTGTCATCAAAGCCAATGCACCTGCCGGTATTCTGTACGGAATACAGACATTGCGGCAATTGCTCGGGACGACATCGGCATCGTCATCAGGACAGACGGGACAGACAGGACAGACGGGGCATGCCCCGTCTCTACAATGTGGCACAATTACCGATTATCCGACCTTGGGCTGGCGTGCCTTTATGCTTGATGAATCCCGCCATTTCCTTGGGAAAGAGGTTGTACTGCGAGTGCTGGATAATATGTCGCGCCTGAAGATGAACGTTTTCCAATGGCATATTGTGGATAATCAAGGCTGGCGTATCGAAATCAAGAAGTATCCCGAACTGACAAAAATCGGTGCATCCCGTGATAACTCTTCATTAAATAAGTCTTACGCGAGTTTTTATACACAGGAAGAAATCAGAGAGGTGGTCGCTTATGCCTCTGCACGACACATTACGATTGTGCCCGAAATAGAAATACCGGGACATTCCGGTGCTGCCATTGCCGCATATCCCATATTGGGGTCGAGAGGGGTGCTGAATCTGGCCAGTCCTGCGGTGGAGGATTTCATCAAAGATGTATTGGAAGACGTAATAGCCCTGTTTCCGGGCAATGTGATACATATCGGCGGCGATGAAGTGGAGTATGGATATTGGAAAAATACACCTTCCATCGTGCAATATATGCAGGAAAACAAGATTCTGTCACCTGCCGACCTACAAGTTCGTTTCACGAATCGGATAGCAGATTGGCTTGCCACTAAAAACCGTCGTATCATGGGTTGGAATGAGGTGCTCGGCAAGGTAATCCCTGATTATTGGCGTCCGATGCTTCCCGAAGACCATATTACAACACAACCGCTTACGGCCAACGCCATCGTGCATTGTTGGGAGGGAAATATTGACCTCATGCGGGAAACTATACAGGAAGGTTACGATATTGTCAATTCATTTCATCTGATGACCTATCTTGACTTGCTTGGCAATAAGTATATTCCTTTGGAAAAAGCCTACTCTTTCCAACCTGTTCCAGAAGGTCTGACGGCAGAGCAGCAAAAGAAAGTACTGGGTTGTGGCTGTCAGATGTGGACGGAAAACGTGCCTGACGAACAAAACATGAACACCAAGGTCTATCCCCGCATCGCCGCTTATGCCGAATGTGGATGGACTGCTCCCGATAAAAAGGATTACAAGCACTTCTTGGAAGCGTTGGACTATTTTCTGACTGCATGGGAGAAACAAGGTATCCACTATGGTCAGGTGCACTAAAAGATAGGTGCATTGTAGAGACACGTTTATATAGACGGGGCATGCCCCGTCTCTACACATCCGTCCTTGTCTTGAACCGTGATTGTGTCAAGATTAATTGTCTTGAACCACGATTTTGTCAAGATTAACAAGATGACCAAGATAATTGTCTCATCTCTTTCCTATCCTCCTTCATCTTGCTAATCCTTTAATCTTATGAAAATCATGGTTCAGACAATCGAAACCCTATCCAATGACAAGGATACGATTATTCTTGTATCTATACAAGATTTATCTTACCTTTGCCGTCCCGATGCGTACTATTTGCTATACCTTTATATATATATAGACACATAAACAGACACATAAGCAGATGAGAATCACATTCTACCAGAGAGGCACTACCGTTTTTGCGGTACACTACAAAGAGACTGACAACAAGGTAAACAACAGCCGATTGGAGTGGTTGTTCGGGGAGGCTAAACGCTTGGATGTGACGGAGATGGGGGGGTACTTCGTGGGACCGCGTAGGGAAATGATTACCCCTTGGAGTACCAATGCCGTTGAAATCACCCAAAATATGGGCATCAACGACATCCTACGTATCGAGATGTTCACCCAAATCACGCACCAAGATACGCCGCATGACCCGATGCTGCACGCGATTTATGACGGTTTGCACCAAGACATCTTTACCATCAACAGGCAACCTGCGCCCGTCCTCGCGATTGACGACATACGCAAATACAACGCGCAAGAAGGGTTGGCACTCAATGACTTGGAAATAGCCTACTTGCAACGACTGTCCGCAAAGCTCGGCAGGCCACTGACCGATTCGGAGGTCTTCGGCTTCTCACAGGTCAATTCCGAGCATTGTCGCCACAAGATATTCAACGGTACGTTCGTCATCGACGGCAAAGAGAAGGAACACACTCTCTTTCAACTGATTAAAAGGACCTCTACCGAGCACCCTAACCGCATCGTGTCGGCCTACAAAGACAATTGCGCCTTCCTGGAAGGGCCACAGGCAGAGCAATTTGCACCCGCGACGCCCGATAAGCCCGACTTCTTCCACACCAAAGATATAGCGACCGTCATCTCGCTCAAGGCGGAAACACATAACTTCCCGACGACGGTGGAGCCCTTTAATGGTGCTGCCACAGGTAGTGGGGGCGAAATCCGCGACCGTATTGCCGGTGGACAGGCTTCCATCCCATCCGCCGGTACAGCCGTTTACATGACGTCATACCCGCGTATGGTGCACGACAAGCCGCAAGACACACAACACGATACGCAACACGATACACAGCAAGGCACGCAAGCAGATACAGCGTTTGACAAGGCGTGGGAGAAGAAGATAGCCCCGCGTAAGTGGCTCTACCAGACGCCGGAAGACATCTTGATAAAGGCGTCCAACGGCGCGTCCGACTTTGGGAATAAGTTCGGGCAACCCCTGATAGCAGGCTCACTGCTGACCTTTGAACACGAAGAGAATGGGAAGACTTTCGGCTACGATAAGGTGATTATGCAGGCCGGCGGCGTTGGCTATGCCAACAAGGCGCAGGCGCTGAAGCAGAAGCCGGAAGCGGGCGACAAGGTCGTGCTCTTAGGCGGCGATAACTACCGTATTGGCATGGGTGGTGGTGCCGTTTCATCGGTGGATACAGGCTTGTACGCCGATGCCATCGAGTTGAACGCCGTGCAGCGCTCTAATCCCGAGATGCAGAAGCGCGTCTTCAACGCGATACGCGGCATGGCGGAGAGTGACGTGAACCACATCGTTTCCATACATGACCACGGGGCAGGCGGTCACTTGAACTGCCTGTCCGAGTTGGTGGAAGAGACAGGCGGAGTCATCCATTTGGACAAACTGCCGGTCGGCGACCCTACTCTGTCCGCGAAAGAGATGGTGGGCAACGAGTCGCAAGAGCGTATGGGCTTAGTGATGAAGGAGAAAGACGTCGCCATCCTGCAAAAAGTGGCGGATAGAGAGCGTGCACCGATGTACGTGATTGGAGAAGCGACGGGCGACGGGCGGTTTACCTTCCACAGCGCGCAAAGCGGGGAGAAGCCGATTGATATAGCACTGAGCGACATGTTTGGCAACCCACCCAAAACGGTGATGGAAGACACGACGGTGGACGAGCACTATGCTGCGCTGACCTACAACGCTGCGGACTTACAGATGTACCTTGAACAAACACTTCAAATAGAAGCCGTCGCCTGTAAAGACTGGTTGACGAACAAGGTCGACCGTTCTGTCACAGGCCGTATCGCCCACCAACAGTGCACGGGACCTTTGCAGTTGCCGCTCAACAATTTGGGCGCTGTGGCCATAGACTACGTGGGTGTGCGTGGTATCGCTACCTCCATCGGTCACGCCCCTGTTGCTGCGATGATAGACCCCGCTAAGGGGTCGCGCTTGGCGATAGCAGAGGCTTTGACCAATCTGGTGTGGGCACCTTTGGAAGAAGGCATTAAGGGCGTATCGCTGTCTGCCAATTGGATGTGGCCTTGTCGCAATGTGGGCGAGGATGCCCGCTTATACAGTGCGGTACAGGCGGCGAGCGACTTCTGTATTGCTTTGGGAGTGAACATTCCAACGGGTAAGGACTCCCTGTCGATGACCCAGAAGTACGACGACAAGAAGGTGCTTGCGCCTGGTACGGTTATCATTTCGACGGTGGGGGAAGTGACGAACATCCGCCAAATTGCCACGCCGGTACTGAAAGCGGGCATCGACAGCGAGATGGTATATATTGACTTCTCGTCGGACGCCCTGAAATTGGGTGGCTCCTCATTTGCGCAGACCTTGAATAGAGTAGGGGATGAGGTGCCGGATGTGCGTGATGCGGCTTACTTTGCCAAGTCGTTCACGGCGGTACAGCGGTTGCTGGCGGAGGGGAAGGTGTTGGCGGGGCACGATATATCTGCCGGTGGTATGTTGACGGCACTCTTGGAGATGTGCTTTGCCGATAACCGTGTCGGGTTGCGCATCGACGTGTCACACGTAGGTGAGCAGGACATCGTCAGACTCTGCTTTGCGGAGAACCCGGGTGTGCTGCTGCAAGTAGCGCGTGCTCGTTGCAAAGAGGTGGCAGCAGACTTGGATGCAGAAGGCATACACTACCACTTCATCGGTACTCTGGGGGAAGCCGGTACATTGGATATGCAACACGGTGCGAGGGCTTGGCATTTTGACGTACCTGCCTTGCGTGACAAGTGGTTTCATACGTCCTATCTATTGGACCGCAGACAGAGCGGTGATGTCCTTGCCTTAGAAAGGTATAAAAGCTACAAGTCCAACGAGTTGCAGTACATCTTCCCCAAGGACTTTACGGGCAAACTGTCCGACATGGGGCTGACGATGCACCGTCAGGGGAAGTCGGGCGTTCGGGCGGCAATCATCCGTGAGAAGGGGTGTCAGCGCGACCGTGAGGCGGCGTGGATGCTCTATTTGGCGGGCTTTGACGTGAAAGATGTGCACACAACCGATTTAATCTCCGGCAGGGAGACCTTGGAGGACGTGCATTTAGTGGTCTTTGTGGGTGGCTTCTCGAACTCGGACGTCTTAGGCTCTGCGAAGGGCTGGGCGGGGGCACTCAAATACAACGACAAGGCCAAACAGACCTTAGAGCAGTTCTACAAGCGTGCGGATACGTTGAGTGTGGGCATCTGCAACGGCTGTCAGCTGATGGTGGAGTTGGGGCTTATTTACCCTGAGCACGAGGAGATGCCGAAGATGGAGCACAACAACTCACACAAGTTTGAGTCCGCATTCATCAATGTGACCGTTGCGGACGCCACCAATTCGGTGCTCTTGCAACCTCTTGCCGGCTGTCGTCTGGGGATATGGGTGGCGCACGGTGAGGGAAAGTTCCATTTACCGTACCCACAGGGCGAATACAATATACCTTTGCGTTACTCTTACGATGTGTATCCAGCCAATCCCAACGGTTCACCGTTTGCGACGGCGGCGATATGTAGCAAGGACGGTCGCCATCTGGCCATGATGCCCCATATAGAGGCTGCCATTTCACCGTGGAATTGGCCGTATTACGCCGCCGACCGGGCAGAGGATGAACTAAGTCCGTGGGTGTCGTCGTTCGTGGCAGCCCGCAACTGGGTCGAAGACCAAATACAACATACGCTGTAGGGGCGCACACGTGAATGATATTATTAATCAATAATATACATATAGTATGAGAGTGGTGCGTGGGGTGGACGCATCCTTAGACGAAGAGGCTATCAGATTGGTGCGTGCCATGCCGAAATGGCGTTCCGGCGTGCTATGGAATAAACCTGTGCGTGCCTCCTTTACGCTGCCAATTGCATTTCGGTTAAAGTAGAGGATGAATAAAGATGGGCAATTAGTTTGGTAGTTCAATCCTTTGATTTATCTTTGCACTCATTAATATAAACAAAAACGATATGGCAACACTATCAATGTTTTATGGTATCATTATTTCTATGTTTTACGGAGATAATAAGCGACACTCTTTACCGCATATCCACGCACGTTATCAAGATGCTAAAGCAACTTTTTCTATTCCCGATGGCGAACTAATCGATGGTAGTTTGCCACCAAAGAAAATGAAGCTCGTACAGGCGTGGATTGTTATGCACGAAGAAGACCTTATGGCAAATTGGGAACTTGCTATCAATGAACACAACATCTTTGCTATTGAACCATTAAAATAAATCGTTATGAATCCTGATGTTATAGACGTAAAACCTGCCGCCGATTATACTCTCCACGTGTGGTTTAAGAATGGTGAGGAGGGTATTTTGGATATGAAACCCTACCTTGACAAAGGCATTTTCCGTGCTTTGAAAGACACTGCTATGTTCAATACCGTGCAGCCTTTTATTGGTACAATACAGTGGGCTAACCAAGCCGACCTCTGCCCCGACACCGTCTATCTGGACAGCGTGAAGATATAGGTTATGGTGATGGTTGCCTGACCATCTTGACCATCTTGCTCATCTTGCACTGTTCAAGACAAGAGGTAGAGGATGAATAAGAGGCAAAGAGTATTATGGAAGCGAAGATAACCGAGTTAATGGCTGATTGAGTATGCAGAAGCTCATAGAATGTGTACCCAATTTCAGTGAGGGAAGCGACGGCAGCACCATTTCTCACATCACGGATGCGATGCAAAAGGTCACAGGTGTGAACGTTCTTCATGTTGATGTGGGGAAAGCGGCCAACCGCACGGTGGTCACGATGGTGGGGGAGGCTGTGGCGGTTTGTGAGGCGGCTTTTCAGGGTGTGAAGCGAGCGGCGGAGTTGATTGATATGTCGAAACACAAAGGGACACATCCGCGCATGGGGGCGACCGATGTGTGTCCCTTGATACCGATTGCCAATATTTCGATGACCGAGACAGTAGCACTTGCCAGAACGTTATCTAAGCGTGTCGGCGAGGAGTTGCGAATACCCGTATATTGTTATGAACATGCTGCCTTCGCGCCTGAACGGAAGAGATTAGAAACTTGTCGTTCAGGGGAGTACGAGGGATTGAAGGTACGTTTACAGGGTGAGCAGGGGAGACCTGATTTTGGTCCGCAAGAATGGGATGACCGCGTATGCAGAACAGGTGCTACGGTCATCGGTGCACGTAATATTTTGGTTGCCTACAACATCAATCTCGATACTACATCGGCACAAATGGCTCATGCCATTGCTTGTGATGTCCGTGAAAGTGGTCGTGGTAAGGCGTTACCGGGTACACTGAAAGCGGTTAAGGCCATGGGGTGGTATATAGAGGAGTACGGGTGTGCGCAGGTTTCCATGAACCTCACAGATATTGCGGTCACGCCGCTGCATATTGCCTTTGAGGAAGTTTGCAAACGTGCGGTGGCACGTGGAGTGCGGGTGACAGGCTCGGAGTTGATAGGGCTAATTCCGCTACAATGCTTGTTGGATGCGGGTCGGTATTTTCTAAGTAAGCAGGGGAGGGCGTGTGGGGTGTCCGAGGGGGTCACGGTGCATGAGTTGATAGAGGTGGCAGTGAAAGCACTTGGTCTGGATGATTTACAGGCTTTTGAAGTAGGGGAGAGGGTGATAGAATACCGTATGGGTAAGGTATGATTATAAATACGGTTAATCGTTAGTTAGTTCAATAACATGTATTACCTTTGCACCCACAGACGGGGGGGTGCGCGTCCTGCAAGGGCACGAGCATGAAGTTGTCTGAACCACGATTTTACTAAGATTAAAGGATGAACAAGAGGCAAACGATGAATGATATTATTAGCCACTTAAATTATTTAGTATGAGAAACACAAGTTATGTAAAAGTCGTCCTAATGGGCGCAATGTCAGTAGCGGTAGCGGTGAGTTGCCTGTCGGCTTGTTCGCAGTCGAACACCATTGAAGTCCCGATTTCAATACGAAGCGGAAGCGGACCGTTTTATTCGGGTATGGGGGGCATAGCACCTGACTCGGAAGACGAGAACAATCCCTGGCGAAAGACCTACCTCAAGGTTTCCGGGGTACCTGCCGACTGGACGGATGCGAAAAAAGGAGACATCCATACAAATATATATCAGTCCGTCTATCAACACTATTTGCAGGGAAACATCTCTCAGGAATGGTATGATGAATTGCGGCAATCGTGGAATTGGACACCTGATACAATCAACCTGTCCAGAAAGCCACTGAGATGTCAGATTGCCTTTGCTTACGGAAAAGATGTGACGGGAGTAGTGAAAATGGTCGTGGATGCAAACAACAACCTTGATTTCAGCGATGACGTGATATTTACTCCATTAGAACTAACGACTTGGGGAGATGGTTCTGTCAATTTGGACTCGTTAAAGGCAATACATTCCATTGCGGTAAGATATGAACGATTGTCCGGCAATCAAATCATAGAGGAAGAAACAGCACTCTTTATTGCCTATTATCCCCCCTACAATATGTGGGTATCCGACTTCCCGCAATATGCGGTAGCCGAATTTGACGGTAACGAATTTGCCATACAGTCCTCCACCATAGGCTACATGCAGTCCGTTATCGTTCAACTGAATGACAGTTTGAAGAACGGTAAAAAGGCGCTTGGGGATAACATGGTTGCAGATAATCAATACCTCGTCGTCGACGATAAAATCTATATCTATAAAGGCGTGAACCGCAACAAAGATGTAATGCTTCTGGAAAGAGTGAAAGAGCCTCAAAGTCGGCTGTACTCTACCCAAAAGGGTTTTAAAGCCTTTCCGTTTGAAGGCTCGGACTTTATCACAAAAGCAGAAGTATCGCTGGAAAGTTGCAGGGGAAAGTATGTACTGATAGACTTCTGGGCAGTGTGGTGTGGTCCTTGCCTGCAAGAGATGCCCGCCCTGAAAGCCCTGTATGAAAACACGGACAGGGCTAAACTTGAGGTTATAGGAGTTGTGGGCAGGAGTTCGGCAGAAGAGTTGGGCAAAATGATTGAACGGTTTGGTATTACCTGGCCACAGGTCCTTTCGGATGCAACCAACCCCATCGTCAAAAAATACAGAATAACCTATTATCCTACCACTTTGCTGATTGACCCTGAGGGAATTATCATTGCAAAGGATTTGCGCGGGAAAGCATTGGAAGCGAAGATAACCGAGTTAATGGCCGATTGATGTGGGGAAAACCGAACGGTGGTCACGATGTCGGGTACACTGAAAGCGGTTAAGGATATTCCATGTTTTTCATGTACATTTGTGGCTGAATTGAGCGAATAGTTATGACAAGGGTATTGAAGTTTCTAAGATTAATCAAGTGGCAAGCACTGCTTTATGCTATCTTTGTGATGGTTGTCATGCGCTTTTTTGTCATCAAGTCGATATTGGATGTCAATGCTTTTCAGTTGGCGATGACGAACTTCGGCTTTGGCTTATTGGTACTTACCGTGTGTTTGCTCATTGCTGCCACCAACATCTTAAACGAATTTTACGACACCTTGTTTAATAATCGCTATTCTGACGAGAGCTTGGGACTTGTGGGTAACGTAATCAGTCGGCGCACTGCCAAGAGGTTACACGCGGTATTCAATATCGTCGCATTGCTTATTTTGTACTATCTGTGCTACCTTGTGAAACTCGAAAACTTGTTTATCCTCTTTGTCTTACTCTGCGGCATTTTGTGGTTCTACTCTTCGAGCTACAAGCGTCAGTTGATAGCCCCTTTTATCGTCTCGTTCTTGTTTGCGCTCATCCCGTTTTTCACTGTTGTCTTTGAAATACCCTTACTGAATAACCGGTATTCCGACCTTTTGATAAGTACTTCTACTAACTTTGTCTATATATTGAATTGGCTCGTTGGCTTTTCGTGCTTTATATTTGCCAACACGCTACTCTATGAACTTAACAAAAGCATCTACTCGGTGCAGCAAGATTGGGACCACGGTCTGAAGACGCTCCCGGTCGCCTTGGGGGTTAGAAAGACCGTCTATATCCTCCTGATATTGATTGTCATTGTTTTGGCAGGCATTTTGACATTATACGTCAAGGTCTTTTCGGGTGATGAGTACATGTTTGCATATATATGCGGCTTAAGCGTTACATATATATTGTATGCCGAGAGTTTGTGGAGCAAGCACCCAAGTCGTAAAGTGCAATTGAACTTCCTTCAATTCATCATGGTCTTGAGTATTTCGGGTGCTTTCTTGTTGAACCACTTCTTTCAGTTCCTCTTTGCGAGATAATAAATAGTTTTGTGAGTAATATATATAGTATAAGATGAAGATAATATTAGGCTCGGCCTCTCCGAGAAGACAGCAGTTATTGCGCGATGCAGGCATACCATTTGAATTGCGATTAAAGGATGTGCATATACCGGAAACATATCCTCCGCACTTGCACTGTATGAAAGTGCCGAAGTACTTGGCAAAATTGAAAGCAGCTGCATTATCAAAGGGATTAAAAGCCGATGAGTTATTGATCACAGCGGATACGGCTGTGATTTTGGATAACCAAGTGCTCGGCAAACCACAAGGGAGAGAGGATGCTATCCGTATGTTGGAACTTTTGTCTGATAGAAAGCATGTCGTTGTGACAGGGGTATGCCTGACAACAACAGAGAAGCGCAATTGTTTTGTTGTGAAAACAGATGTATATTTCAGTAAGTTACGGTACGAAGATATCGTGTATTACGTCGATACATTTAAACCTTTTGATAAGGCGGGTGCGTATGGGATACAGGAATGGATTGGATATGTGGGGATTGAACGGATTGATGGGTCGTTTTACAATGTCATGGGACTGCCCATACATGTATTACTAAGAAAGATTAACATTATCTGCGAAGAGGGGTTCATGTTAAACAACGACCACTATTCGTCTGCGAAGGGGGATGGTTATTAAATAACAAGTACCATTCGTTATTTTTTTACAGTACTTTCTTTCAGTGTCACGTTCACTTTCATGCCATCGCGCAACTGCATCAGACCGCTTGTCAGCACTGTATCACCCACCTGTATGCCCGCAACGACTTCAACATTCAATACGTCTCTACTTTCCGTTTCCACTTTGACACTGTGCGCTTTACCGTCCTTGAGCACCCACATCCGCTTGCCTTCCATTTCCGGTACAACCGCTTCCGATGGGACGGCTATAAACTTAATCCTATCGTCTGTTCGCAACTCGCCTTTGGCAAACATACCGGGTTTCAATTCATTCTTCTGGTTGTTAAAACGTGCTCTGAGCAGTACGCTGCGAGTATTGACGTCAAGCATAGGGTCTATTGCATACACCCTTGCCGTATAAGGTCGCTTACCACCATCAGTCGTGAACAAGACCTCTTTATCAAACAAATCATTGTAGGCATGCCTTTCCGGTATCGCAAAGTTGAACTTTAAAGTAGAATTATCAACAATGGTCGCAATCCGCGTGTTTGGTTGCACGTAGCTACCTTCACTCACGTAGCGAAAACCCATAATGCCGTCAAAGGGCGCGCGAATTTCTGTCCGACTGATTTTGACATTCAATAGTTTAATGTCAGCTTCTAACACGTTACAATCGGTTTGTAACTGGTCGAAATCTTCCCTGCTAACAGACTCACGTTGTAAAAGTATCCGTTGCCGTTCCAACTTTTCACTCAACAGTTTATGTTGAAATTCAGCTCGAGTTAACTGTGCTTGCAAATCAGCATCATCCACTTTCAACAGCAGTTGTCCTTTTGTGGCAGAACTACCTTCCGTAAAAAAAATGCCGGTCACTTTACCTACAATCTCTGCCACCAATTCTACCTCTTCATTTGCAAGCAACGTACCGTTCACGCGGATACCACCTAAGGAAACCGAGTATTTCGTAACAATCCCTTCCACCGGTAATACTGTTCCCTCACGGGGAGCCACCACCGGTGTTTCAATTTCTTTGTTTGACTTGGTAAACCACCACCACCCTTGATTCCAAGCGAAAAGCACGCACAATACCAATACAATACAACCTACAATTCCTACTTTTATCGACTTCTTCATTCTCTATTATATGTCATTTTAATTGTCAAGGGGCACTGCCAATCTAAATCCGACATTATTGAATTTAGCATTAGGCAGTTTGTTGTCACGAAGATATACGTGACAACCTGTAATAAAGGTACTCCAACTACCACCACGAGTCACTACGGTAGAAGTGGGAGCCGGTCCTTTCGGATTTTCAGATGGACTGTCACTATAATAGGTGGGAGCATACCAATCACTACAAAACTCCCAAACATTGCCACTCATGTCGTAAATGCCTAATTCGTTGGGTGCTTTGGTGCCGATAGAGTGTGAATGACCATCACTGTTATTTGTAAACCAAGCAATATTTTCTGCAGTATTGCTACCACTGTACTTGAATTTTTTGCTTTTGTTCCCTCCCCGTGCGGCATATTCCCATTCTGCCTCAGTAGGCAAGCGGTACCTCCCGTTCGTTTGCATGTTCAGTTTCGAGATGAATTCATTTACTGCATTCCAACTTACATTTTCCACCGGTAAGTCGTCACCAACAGTGTTGCTTGGATTACTGCCCATAACTGAATTCCATAACTTTTGTGTACATTCGTATGTACCGATGTAATAAGAATTTACTGTAACTTGATGGACAGGTAGCTCGTCAAAATCAGCTTCCCCCTCGCCATTATTTCCCATCAGAAAAGTGCCTCCTTCCACCATGACCATCTCAAGACCGCTTGAATAGGTGCTCTCACCAAAATACGAAACGCCTGCTTCATTTACAGCGTAAGCTCTAACGTAGTATTTAGTGATGGGTTTTAACCCTTCGCAAGTAGCGGTATACCTCCCGATGCCGTCCTCCCTTGCCTTTTTCTTATTATCACGTATAGTTGGTTGAGGGGAAGTTCCCCAGCAAAAACCGCGTTCCGTAATTTTAAAGTTTTTATCACTGGTAATAGTGGCACTCATGGCAAGGAAAGTTGCCCCTTTGGCGGTATTGTTTATGTTACTGAAAACCGCTAAATAATCTACTGCTTTGTCGGTGGTATAAACATTTTCCCCGAAGTATGTAGTGCCCTTAGTATTTGTGGCATAAGCTCTTACGTAGTATTTGGTGTTTTCGTTCAAGTTCACAATGGTCATGGTATATATACTCGTTTTAGTTCCCTTTGTCACTACCTTATTATCGCTCACGGTAGGTTTTCCAGTGGTATTGTAGCAAAAACCGCGCTCGGTAACGGGAAATCCACCGTCACTCCGCATGGTGGCACTCATGGTCAGAGATAGAAATGTTTTGGATACGTTTTCTATGGCTGTAAAGACCGGCACATCAGTGGCATTGACATTGACATTGACAACTTGGGCAATTAATACATTACTACTGATTGTTCTTGTTACAATTGCTAATATAACAATCAATGTAATTTTGCTAAACAGTGTGAACATATC
>BNXR01000003.1 GCA_025999735.1 Bacteroidia bacterium
AAATAATAACAATAATAATATGTTTTTTTTATTGGCAGGTCCTTGTGTGATTGAAGGGGAGGAAATGGCGATGCAGATTGCCGAAATGATTGTGGGGATAACGGAGCGATTGAAGATACCGTACGTCTTTAAAGGCTCTTTTAAGAAGGCTAATCGTTCGCGCTTGGATTCTTTTACAGGCATTGGGGACGAAAAGGCTTTGAAAATATTGGCAAAGGTGGGGGAGAGGTTCCAGATACCGGTAGTAACGGATGTTCATTCTGTTGAAGATGTAAGTGTGGCAGCCGAATATGTGGACGTTTTACAGATACCGGCATTTTTGTGCCGACAAACAGACCTTCTGGTTGCTGCTGCAAAGACTGGTAAGACGGTAAACATCAAAAAGGGACAGTTCCTATCCCCCGAAGCGATGAAGTTCGCCGTAGATAAGGTAAGAGAGGCATCCGTAGGGACACATTGCAATACGCTCTTTGATGGAGCGAACAAAATGGAAAATGGAAAATCGGCCGTGATGGTAACGGAGCGTGGGACGTCCTTTGGGTATTATGATTTAGTGGTAGATTATCGGGGCATCAAGGTGATGCAGGATGCCTGCCAGTGCCCGGTGGTGATGGATGTGACACATTCCTTGCAACAGCCTAACCAGACAAGTGGTGTGACAGGTGGGCAACCGGAATTAATAGAGACAATCGCCAAGGCCGGTATTGCGGTCGGTGCTGACGGACTGTTTATCGAAACTCACCCCAATCCGTCACTTGCCAAATCCGATGGAGCAAATATGTTGAGATTGGATTTATTGGAAGGGCTGCTCGAAAAATTGATGCGAATTAGATTGGCGTTGTGAAATGTTTTGAACCAGGATTTTAATAAGATTTACAAGATTAGCAAGATGAAAAGAGGAAGGAAAGAGATGAGACAATTATCTTGGTAATCCTTTAATCTTGACAAAATCGTGGTTCAGACAAAAAATTAGAAATTATTTATTAACAAAAAAATTAAAATTATGGTAAAAAGAAGTATTTATTTTGTGATGTTAGCCCTTTTGGTAGGGTTTGTGACTGCTTGTAGTAAAGATGAAGATGGTTTGGCTGCAAAAGTAGCAGGTGTGTATGACGGTAAACTGCTGATACCAGACCCAACAAATCTAACTGCTGATCCAACTGAATCTGCTAATACCATTACCTTGTCAGGCACAGGCGACAAAGCGACGGTTAGTGTAAAGGGCTTCTCGGTTTCGGTTGGGGGTATTGATGCAACAATACCGGATATTAAAGCGGACAATGTTCCAGTAGTAGATAAAACGACCCATTATGAACTTACAGAAACGTCAACAACCGTATCGTTAGGTATGCCTGGTGTGGACCCTATTCCGGTAAAAGTTTCCGGAGATGTTTCAGTTGTGGCCAAGAGTTTAACTTTGTCAATAAAAGTAACTCTGCCGCCATTGTTAGGTGGCATTGAACTTCCGGTTACATTTATTGGAACAAAAAAGTAAAATATTATCATCAGAAAGTAGCCCAAAGTAGCAGAAAACGCACAGCGAAAGTTGTGCGTTTTTTGGGTGCTCCGTGCATGACAATAAACATCGTGTATTTTATCGTCAACTTACGCAATAGTAAGATTAACAGGTGGATAGGGATGATATGAAAGAATACGGTGGTAAGTATCTGAACGAATGTTGGTGACATCACGTACAGACAATATTCAATTTGGAATATTATTTTGTGGTGGGATGGCAGCTTCTTCCATTTTGCGGTAGCCGTAAACGTGAGGTGCCATCAACTCAATACCCTCGCGGTTGAAGATGTCCTGTATATTTTGATTTAACTCGGAATAAATTTCCAGCATGGCGTTTGCATTGTTTGTATAAATGTTTATTTCATAGCGTACGTATGAGTCATCTAAGGCTGTTTGGAGCACATACGGTTGGGGAGTTTCCTGCACATAAGACGTTTGCCGGGCAGCTTCAATAAGCAGTTCGTGCATTCGTCGCCATGAAATTTCATAGCCCATGGTGACCTGAGTATGCAAGATGAGACCATATTCTTCAGCCGAAGCACTGTAATTGATGGTTTGTCCGGAAGTAATGCTCGAATTGGGGATGGTCACAATTTCATTTTTTGTCGTCCGTATGCGGGTCACTAAGGAATTTTTTTCAATCACATTCCCTAAATTTTCAGCTACTTTTATGCGGTCACCAATTTTGAACGGGCGCATATACGTAATGACCAAACCCGCCATCAGATTGCCAATGAGCGACGTTGAACCCAAGGATATCAAAAGTCCCATAAACACCGTAACACCTTGGAATACACCGGAATCAGCGTTTGGCAGATGGGGAAATATCAGGATAAACATGAATACATAAAGTATCACTTTAATGATGTTAAAGGTGGCGGATGTCCACTCAGGATGAAAGCCATTGACGCTGATGCTCTCATTCGCTATTTTGTCGGCAATGATGCGGATTGCTTTGATGACGTACTTGAAGATGAAAATAATAATGACGATGACTATCAGGTCAGGAATATAATTCCAAACGGCAAAAAAGGCCGCTTTTAGTGGGGAAACGATATAACCTAATAGCAAAGTGGACAGCCATTTTGTCCCCGGTACCAGCATAAAAAGGAAGAGTAGAAAAAAATAAAGGACGAGGATATAAAGAGCTAATCGGATGATTCGGAGAATGGTAGCTTCAATGGCAATTTGTTTGTTGGCATCCACGATATAGTACAATTTCTTGATTGTTTTGTCTTTCCGTGTTAGGATATACAATCTTGTCCTTCGATAAAAGATATTCAGGTATTTGAGTAGAAAATAAGTGACTACAAGCAGTAGGAGCCCTTCGGCAATCCGTATGAGCACCGTTTTCCACACGATAGTTGAGCGGGCGGCAGTGACGGCTTGTAGGATGCTGGCGACATACATTTCTGCCAAATCCCTTTTAGGGAGTTGAAGTTCGTCGGCTTGTCGGGTAGTGACGGCGAAAATGATGCTTTGTTTGTAAACGATATTACATTCCCCAGCGTTTTCTTCAATACAGAGTGAATCGGCATCGAAAAAGGGGAGAGTGGTGAGGGCTGCAATATTCTCGGCAACAATGTCAGCACGCTTTTTCACATTGATACCTCCTATTCCGGCATACACGTAAAACAGCGTATCGTCCGATAAGACAACCGGAGAACGCTCCAAAGAGGGCGTCTGTACAGATTCTTGTATGGGTACTTGTTCGGATGCTAATACGGGCGTACCGTGGTACGGGTGTCCGATTGTATCTGCCTTGGCGGGCAGGCAAATGCTTGATGCGAGCAGGCAGGCGAAAAATAGGATTGTATGTTTCATGGCGTTTATAATAACAGCACAAATTTAGCATTAATTTTTCAAATCCACACAAAAAAAAACACCACGCGGCATGTCATTCTGAGCGTAGCGAAGAATCTACCCCGTACCTTATAGTCCATCCAACATCTCTTTGGCAGCCTTTTGTTCTGCGGTCTTTTTGGATTCACCAACTCCGCTCCCTAAGGTCTTGCCATCGACAAGGACAGAACACGTGAACCGGGAATGTTTACTTCTAAGATTTTCAGCTGTTTTAAATTCTACTCCCTTTTTTTGTTTCTGTCCCCATTCGAGAACTTGACTTTTGTAGTTTCTGTCCACTGTTGTCAGCTCTTTCATGTCAATATAGTTCGGGAAAATGTAGTCGACGATAAATTTTTTCGTTCCTGCGAAGCCTTGGTCTAAGTAGATAGCACCGATAAAAGCTTCAAATACGTCACCGTAAACATGTTTATTTTTGGAAATATCGTACTTGGTGACCACCGCTTTATTAAGCTCCATGCGGATAGCGATGGTATTCAGCGATTCCCTGCTTACTAACTTGGAGCGTATTTGTGTCAGAAAACCTTCGCTTTTTTGCGGGAAAAATTTGTACACTAATTCAGCCATGATGGCACCCAAAATAGCATCACCAAGGAACTCCAAGCGTTCATAGTTCAGAACGGTTCCATCCTTGGCCATCTTGGAAGCGGACTTGTGCAACAAGGCAAGTCGGTAAAAATTCTTGTTCTGCGGCACAAAGCCAAAATTTGAAAAAGACAAACCACAAAACTTTTCTTTGCGATGAAGGAAAAGTCTTATGGATTGAATGATTTTATAGAACACTATCAAATAGATTAAATTGTGTAGGCAAGGGTTGCCTTGTTTATACCTATTTCTTAATTACGACACATCCATTGTGTCCGCCGAACCCAAAAGTGTTACTGATAGCAACATTGACGATTCTTTTTTGCGCCTTGTTGAAGGTAAAATTCAATTTGGGGTCTAAGTTTGCATCAAGGTTATGGAAATTAATGGTTGGTGGAACAATGTCATTTTTCACTGATAGCGTACAAGCAAGGGCTTCAATGGCTCCGGCAGCACCCAACAAGTGACCTGTCATTGATTTCGTTGAACTAATGTTCAGTTTGTATGCATGTTCGCCAAAAGTTTTCTGAATGGCTTTTGTTTCTGCCACATCTCCAAGTCCTGTGGATGTTCCGTGTACATTGACGTAGTCAACATCTTCCAATTTCAATCCGGCATCTAATACGGCGGCGGTCATCACCTCACGCGCTCCTTCTCCTTCCGGGTCAGGGGCAGTGATATGGTAAGCATCGCAGTTGGCACTCGCGCCGGCTAATTCGGCATAGATAGTAGCACCTCTTTTCACAGCACGCTCATATTCCTCCAGAAGCAAGCAAGCACTACCTTCACCGATAACAAAGCCATCACGCTCGGCATCAAAGGGGCGGGAGGCTGTTTTCGGGTCATCGTTACGGGTAGATAAGGCTTTCATCGCGTTAAAACCACCCACACCGGGTACGGTAATGGCAGCTTCTGAGCCACCGGCAACAATAACATCAGCCCGTCCCATCCGTATCAAGTCTAATGCGACACCCAACGCATGAGCGGATGACGCACAAGCAGAAACGGTGGTGTAGTTTGTACCTTTCAGACCGTATTCAATAGCGATAGTTCCTCCGCATATATTGACAATCATTTTAGGGATAAAAAATGGGGTAAAGCGCGGATTTTCGTCGCCCAATGTGAATTCTTTACATTCTTCATAAAAGGTTTCTAGACCACCGATACCTGCTCCCCAAATAACGCCAATTCTACGTGCATCTTCTTGCTCAATGTCCAGTTTAGAATCTTTGATAGCTTCTCTGGCGGCGATGAGACCGAACTGAGTGTACATATCCATTTTACGAGCCTCTTTGCGGTCGAAATAATCTTCGGCATTGTAATTTTTTACTTCACAAGCAAACTGTGTGCGAAATTTCGACGCGTCAAAACGAGTAATAGGGCAGGCTCCACTGACTCCTTTCACTATATTGTCCCAAAACTCAGGTACACTTTTGCCTAAGGGATTTATTGTTCCAAGACCTGTTATTACTACTCGTTTCAAACTCATAAAAATGTGTTTTTGTTGTTACCTTCTCACTTTACATTAGCTTCAACATATTGGATAGCATCACCTACAGTCACAATCTTCTCGGAATGTTCATCCGGAATAGTGATGCCAAACTCTTTTTCCAATTCCATAATCAATTCTACCGTGTCCAAAGAATCGGCACCCAAGTCGTTTGTAAACGTGGCTGTCGCTTTTACCTCAGACTCATCAACTCCTAATTTGTCAACAATGATTGCTTTTACTCTACTCTGAATATCAGACATAACTTTAAATTTTAATTAAACATTGATTAATACTTCTCAAGTCTTTTTTTTCTAAATTCGGGTGCAAAGGTAATTTTTTTTTCATTCCCTACAAAAAAATTGAATTAATTTGTAAATTTGTGCCTTAGGAATGTATAAAAGTGAAGTATATATAAGGTAAATAGTACAAATATAAAAGGTATGATTTATGGGAAAGACCTATAATTGGGGCATTTTGAGTGCGGCGAGAATTGCCAACAAGTTTGCTAATGGATTAAAAGAGTTGCCAAATGCCAATCGCTATATTGTTGCTGCGCGTTCCTTAGAACGGGCAGAGGTCTTTAGAGCGGAGCACGATTTTGAAAAAGCTGTCGGCTCGTACGAGGAAATGTTGGCAGACCCTGCGGTGGATGCCGTGTATATTGCCACGACCAATAATTTGCATTTCGAGCATACGATGATGTGTTTGGGAGCAGGGAAAGCCGTTCTTTGCGAAAAACCCTTTGCTTCTAATTTGTCACAAGTGAAACAGATGATTGCCAAGGCAAAAGAAAAGAAGGTCTTTTTGATGGAAGCCTTGTGGAGCCGTTATTTACCCTCGATGATGCTGTTCAAAAGTGAAATGGAAAGGGGCACCATCGGGAATCCCCTCCTGCTGCGGTGCAATTTTGGCTTCATTTCTACCTTCGACCCGAACCATCGCATCTACAATCCCGCATTAGGAGGTGGCTCTGTCCCCGATATTGGCATTTATCCGATTTTCGTAGCCCTTTATTTGTTCGGTATGCCGGAAGAAATTAAAGTAGTCTCCGTACCCGCACCCACAGGCACAGATTTGACTACTTCGATTCTTTTCAAGCATAAAAACGGGAAAATTAGTATGCTTACTTCCTCTTTTACGATGAATTTGAGTAATGATGCCATATTATATGGTGATGGGGGTCATTTGAAGTTGCACGAGATGTTTAATAAACCTACCAGATTAACGGTAAAGAGAAGTGATGGGCAGGAATCAGAAATTGGGCATTATACAGTTGGTAACGGTTACAATTACGAAGCTGCCGAAGTGATGGACTGCTTGGATAAGGGATTGTTAGAAAGTTCCGGTTTATCTTGGCAGTTCTCCATTGATTTGATGACCGTTTTGGATAAGGTCGTGGAATTGGCAAAATTGTAAAATTTAGTCATACAATAATTTGCAAAAGGATAAAAGAAGTATTACTTTTGCCCCGCCAAAAAGAAAAAAGCACCATAATGGTCCGTTCGTCTAGTGGCTAGGACGCAAGATTTTCATTCTTGTAACACGAGTTCGATTCTCGTACGGACTACAAAGAGGCATGAAAGAGGGAGTGTATAGTAGAGTATATAAGAAATAATTTTGAGCGTATTAACTAAGGTATATTGCAAGAAATATATATTGTAAAATACGAAGGAGTATAAAAATAATTTAAGTAGAGATGGCAAATCATCAGTCGGCAAAGAAAAGAATCAGGCAAACGGAAGTTCGCAACGCGAGAAACCATTATTACGGGAAAACAGCAAGAAATGCTGTACGAAAACTTAGAACCGTTACGGACAAAGATGCAGCCGTAGAGTTATTCCCGAAAGTGGTGTCAATGTTAGATAAATTGGCTAAGAAGAATATTATCCACGATAATAAGGCAGCCAATATCAAATCTAAATTGGCATTGCATATCAACAAATTATAAATAGGATCGTTCCGACCCACGAATAGGGCATTACGCCCCGTCGCTTCGTGGAAGTCAGGGCTATTGACCACTATCCCAATCCATTCAGTTGTTCAATATTTTTGCGGATTTCCTCGTCCGGCACGGAGTAATTTGACAAATCCCCTGCCAGATATTGATCGTAAGCAGCCATATCTATTAGTCCATGTCCCGAAAGGTTGAACAAAATAACTTTTGCTGCCCCTTCTTTCTTTGCTTTCAGAGCTTCATTGACGGTTGCCGCAATGGCATGTGCGGATTCAGGGGCAGGAATGATGCCTTCCGTTTGTGCAAACAGGATGCCCGCTTTGAAAGAATCCAATTGGTCAATATCCACGGCCTCCATCATTTTATCTTTGAGCAATTGGCTCACAATTGAGCCAGCACCATGATAGCGCAATCCGCCTGCATGAATATGAGCCGGAGCAAAGGAATGTCCAAGTGTAAACATCGGTATCAGTGGTGTATAACCCGCCTCATCACCAAAATCGTAGTGAAACACGCCTCGTGTCAATTTCGGACAAGATGCCGGTTCGGCAGCAATAAAGCGCGTTTTCTTTTCCTCCAAAATGTTATGACGCATAAAGGGGAACGAGATACCTCCAAAGTTCGACCCACCACCAAAACAACCAATCACAATGTCGGGATATTCACCTGTTAGAGCCATCTGTTTTTCAGCTTCTAATCCTATAACAGTCTGATGTAGAGAGACATGATTAAGTACGCTACCTAATGTATATTTGCAATTTGGTGTTTGCATTGCCAACTCGAGTGCTTCCGAAATCGCCGTTCCCAAACTGCCCTGATAGGTTGGTTTCTCGGTCAAAATGGTTCGTCCTGCCTTAGTGGACATACTGGGTGAAGCAATCACCTGTGCTCCCCACGTCTGCATCAGCGAGCGACGGTAAGGTTTCTGTTCGTAGCTCACCTTCACCATATATACTGCCAAATCCAGTCCAAACACCTTGGCAGCGTACGACAGGGCCGTGCCCCATTGTCCGGCACCCGTTTCGGTGGTGATATTGGTAACGCCCTCTTTCTTACAATAATAGGCTTGTGCCAAAGCCGAATTGAGTTTGTGGGAGCCTACAGGACTCACACTTTCGTTCTTGAAATAAATGTGAGCGGGCGTATCTAAGGCTTTCTCCAAGCCATAAGCTCGCACTAATGGAGTGGTACGATACACTTTATACTGTTCACGCACTTCGTCGGGAATGGGTATCCACGCATCTGTCTCATTTAACTCCTGTTTGGATACTTCTTGGGAGAAAATGGGGAATAAATCTTCGGGCTTCATCGCTTGTTTCGTGCCCGGATGTAGCAGGGGCATCGGTTTGGTTTTCATATCCGCCACAATGTTATACCACTGGGTCGGAATTTCCTGTTCGCTGAGAAAAAATCGTTTTGTGCGTTCCATAATCTACGTATTATATTATAAAAAGGTATGATAAAAATGTGAATATTTTTTTGTTCTAATTAAGCACAAAAGTACATATTTTTGAATTAATTACCAAAGTTTCCCATCGTATAAATCGTTGAAAAATGCAGATTTTAGGTTATATATTAACCGGATATAATTTTTTCCCAAGCGGCTTTTTCGGTTTCATTCAAGCGATAATCATTCCTTTTTCGATTTTTTAAATAATCGTCAAAATCGGCTATCAGATATTCTGTGCCATAGGAATGAAGGACATCAAAAAAATCTTCAATATATTGTAATAGCCCGCTTTTTTCAAGCAAACCGATTGCCGTTTTGCCATCAAGTCCTTTTCTATGGCGGTATTCTTCAATGGCAAAAACGGTAAACTTTTTCCTATTCTCAATCTCTTTAAACATCGGGGTAATCAATTCTATTTTCTTGTTTTTCACGCATCAGCAAGTCGTATAAAAGCACATTGGAAAAATGCCAAATCTTCGTTTTTTCATCTTCTAAATCCTTGAAAATCTGCGAGGTATAAAGCAAACTCAAAGCAGCGTTAAATCCAAGCGAATTGTATTCTTCAATCATGGCTACAATCGCAGGAATTTTCGTCCGCAATGAAATTTTATGTAATTTCTCTACCTCACTCATACAACTACTTTTGAATTTATGAATTTTAAGAAAGAAATTGCTTTTGGGGAACAAAACGTCCATTGGTCAAACAGTTGTCTGACTTTCAATCGCTTAATAGTTTCTTCTTTGTCAAGTATTCCATCAATATAGAGGTCTATCACATTAAATATCGTATCATTTGCAACCGGACCGATAATCAAGTCGTATAATGTTTCGTTGTATGACAGCGTTCGGTTTTTGAGCACAAAATCTAACCAATTTTCGTCTGCTTGTGCAAATCTCACAAAAGAACATTCGGCAAACATTGCGTTTTCGTCCACTTCATACATAGAAATTGTCCGTTCGCCCGTTTTTTTCCGCCTTACGACGCTTTCGGTAAAACGCATAGCTTGTTCATAGTTGCTTGTGGTGTAAAAGCCTCTACCAAAATCCAATCCCCGCAAACTACCGAGTAGCGCAGGGTTAGGAACACTTATATTGCTGCCGTGATACAATTCCATTTATAAATCATTTCTTTTTCAAGCACAAAAATACGAATAACTTTTGAATTTATGCTACTAACATCACGTTCTTGATAGGATTTAGGGAACAAAGCGACCTTTACAATAAATGTCCTAACAACCTTTTCCCTTCCTCTTGGGTAATTCCTCTTTTTTGACAGTAAGCAGAAAATTGGTCATCCCCGATTTTGCTGATACTGAAATAGCGGGCTTCGGGGTGGGCTATCAGTAAGCCACAAATTGCAGTAGTCGGGAGCATTGCATACGATGAGGTTAATTGCACTCCGATTTCTTTTTCAGCATCCAAAATATCGCATACGTCCTTTTTTAACGCATGATCGGGACATGCCGAATAGCCGAACGCCGGACGTATCATGTGCGTGCCTTCACTTAGTTTCTCCTGCATCCATTCTGCCAATGCTTCGGCACATCTGGCTAACAAACTGTCTCGTAATAGCATATCCGAGTCGCTGTGGCTGTGTTTGTGCGTATCTTCTACTTTTAAGCAAAACAGACCGACTGTAGAATGTACATTTGCAGTGTTTTGCATCGTTTCTGAAGCGATGAAGTCCGACAAACAGAGGTAGTGCGAGTCACTTGTTTGCTGACGAAGCATCTGTAAATGATGGGTATTGTTGAGAATGATTGCGTCATCCTTGGCAGAGGCATCAAAAAAGCGTACTACCAAAGAAGCAGTAAACTCGTTGCCGTTTGCAATTTCTTCCAATAGTTTTACCGCCGATTCATATATATTTTTTGCCTCTTCATTGGCATCAATAATGTCCGGATATTTCCCTTTAAAGCCCCAAAAATGAAAAAAAGGTGTCCAATCAATCAAATGAATAATGTCTCTGAGGTCTAAATTCTTTACCAATAAATGATGCTCGCCAAAAGTCGCAGGAATACGAAATGTTTCCGGTGCGAATGTAGGTGCTTTTTTTTGAGCCTCTATATAAGGTATCGTATTTGCTTTTTTATTCCGATACATTTCCCGAATTTTCTCCTGTTCCTTTTTTACCTGTTTGAGAAACGCCTCTTTAGCAGTCAGTAAATTTTTCACAAAACCAACAGTTTTAGAGGCATCGCCACTGTAAACTACTCCATAATCGTACTCAGGGGCAAGTTTAACAGCCGTATGCACAGAGGAAGTCGTCGCACCACCTATCAACAGTGGGACATTCAAGTTTTCCTTTTGCAGCAGTTTGCACAAATTTTCCATCTCACCCAACGAGGGTGTAATCAAACCACTGACACCGATAATGTCCGCTCCCTGCCGTTTGCACTCCTCAATGATAGTGGCATTGGGCACCATCACGCCGAGATCAACGATATCTATGTTGTTGCAAGCGAGGATGATGCTGACAATATTCTTGCCGATGTCGTGCACGTCGCCTTTGACTGTGGCAATGACCATTTTGGGTCGCCTATTGCTCAGATTTTCCTTTTGGTTATAGGCTTCGATGCGGGGTTGCAAAATTGCAACAGCCTCTTTCATCACTTTGGCAGACTTTACCACCTGGGGGAGAAACATTTTCCCTTCCCCAAAGAGTGTACCGACCTTGTCCATGCCCGCCATGAGCAGTTTTTCAATGACTTCCACCGGTGAAGCAAACAATTTAACTGCTTCTTCCATATCAAGAGCTAAATATTCCGTAATACCCTTTGTTAGAGAGTAAACGACCCTTTCATTGAGGGGCAATGAACGCCATTCTTCATTTTTTATCGTCGCACTTGCCGCAGTCCCTTTCAGCTCACCGGCTAATTTAATCAGCTGGTCGGTCGCCTCGGCATTTTTGTTCAGCACCACATCTTCAACAATGCGCAGTAAGTTAGGCTCAATGTCATCATATACTTGCAGCATACTCGGATTAACAATCGCCATATCCAGACCGGCTTGAATAGCATGGTACAAAAACACCGAGTGCATGGCTTCCCTGACAGTATTATTGCCTCTAAACGAAAACGAGAGGTTGGAGACACCCGCAGAGGTGAGGCAAGCGGGTAGATTTGCTTTGAGCCACTTCACGGCATTTATAAAATCAACGGCATAAGCGGCATGTTCTGGCAGACCGGTAGCAATGGCTAACACATTGGCATCAAAGATAATATCCTGTGCTCTGAAATTTAGTTTTTCCGTCAGCAATTTATAGGCTCTTTGGCAGATTTCAATCCGCCGCTCATACGTGGAAGCCTGCCCGTCTTCATCAAACGCCATCACGACAACAGCCGCCCCTAATCGTTGAATTTCAGCCGCTTTCTGTAAAAAATCTTCTTCACCGGCTTTGAGGCTGATGGAATTGACAATGCACTTCCCCTGCGAGTTCTTCAGTCCGCTGAGAATCGTCGCCCAATCGGATGAGTCTATCATAAAGGCTGCTTTGGCTATCTCTGGCTCGTTGTTTATGTAGCGAATAAAGGTCTCCATTTCATGCGCACTATCCAACATGGCATCGTCCATGTTAATATCTATAATCGAAGCACCGCTTTCAATTTGCTTTGCGGCAATGGATGCTGCTTCGGCGTAGTTCTTTTCGTTTATCAAGCGGGCAAATTTTGCAGAACCCGCCACATTGGTACGCTCGCCGATATTAACAAAGTTGCGTTCCTTGCTGATGATGAGCGTTTCCAATCCGCTGACAACTGTTGGGGCGGATTGCAATTCACCGTTAGGGGTATGTTGCGATTCGTCCTTGTGCGGCGCACACGGTATTTTTCGGGGCGCACACCCTTGAATCCCTTTGTGAATGGCGGCGATATGCGCAGGTGTAGTGCCACAGCATCCGCCGGTAATGTTCAACAGACCGTTTTCCGCCATTTCCCTCAATATGGAAGCCATCATGTCGGGTGTTTCGGCATATTCCCCCATTTCATCGGGTAATCCGGCGTTGGGGTGCAAACTAAGATTGCAGGGTAGGAGGGGGGCTAACTGCTCAACAAACGGTCGAAGGTCTTTTGCCCCAAAAGAACAGTTTAAGCCGAAACTCAACAGCGGATAGCTCGAAACAGCTGTATATAAAGCCTCTATCGTCTGACCGGTAAGCGTGCGACCACTTTTATCGTTGATTGTCACGGACAACATCACCGGCAGGTTGACCTTTTTGGCTGCCTGCACTTTTGACATCGCATACAAAGCAGCTTTGGCATTCAGTCCATCGAAAACTGTTTCGAGCAGGAACAAGTCCACGTGACCATCAATAAGTCCCTCAATTTGTTCACAATAGGCAGCAGTCAATTGCTCGAAACTGACAGCTCTGTATTCGGGACGGTTTACATCCGGCGAAAGAGACAAAGTTTTGGACGTCGGACCGATGCTGCCCGCAACAAAAATCGGGCGCGATAAATCGCAATCACCTTTATGTCGCGATAAATCGCCTTTTTGACACGGTAAATCGTTGCCACCACAAGAAACACCGCCCTGTGGTAATTTGTGATTCATAAATTCATCTGCGACCTCACGCGCAAGACGCGCACCTGCGACATTGAGTCGATATACCAATTTTTCACATTGATATTCTTCCTGTGAAATAGCGTTAGAGCTGAAGGTATTGGTTTTAAGAATATCGCAACCCGCATCAATATAATTTTTGTGAATGGTCTTGATGATTTCAGGTTTCGTAATATTTAGTACATCGTAATTCCCGAGAAGGTTAACGGGATGGGATGCTAACTCATCGCATCTAAAATCTTCCTCTTTCAGGTGCAGTCTTTGTATCAGCGAACCCATCGCACCATCCAAAAGCAGAATGTGTTTTTTTAAAATGTCTTGTATCATAAACTTAAAAGTTAAGAGAGTGAGACATTAGTCCTTATGAACTGTCTCCGTTTTATGGTGTAAGTCCATAAATCCCAATACCAACAGTTCGGCTGCAGCCGGATTTGTGGCGATAGGGATATTGTGCACATCGCAAAGGCGCATCAACATCTGGACATCTGGTTCGTGGGGGTGTTTTCCGAGTGGGTCGCGGAAAAAGAGCACCATAGAAATTTCCTTTTCGGCAATCATTGATGCTATTTGTGCATCCCCACCCAGCGGACCGGAAAGCAGGCGTTCCACTTCCAAACCGGCGGCTTGGGCATGTTTTCCGGTGGTGCCTGTAGCCACAATTTCCACTCCTATGGAATTAAAAAAATTAATATGCTTGTTCAGAAATGCCACCATCTCCGCTTTCTTCCCATCGTGGGCGATTACTGCTAACTTCATAATTATACTTTTAAATTTTTCTGCCACTATGAACCTACAAAAGTAGTTCAAAATTCGGATATTTCCAAGTGCATGAATGAAAAAACAGTTTTTTACATACCCATTTACATAAATTCCTCACGCTCAAAAAAGTAAACAAGTTTTCTTTGGGCTCGCTTAATCGAAATTTTCAGGAAATCGTCGTGCCACGAGGATTTCTATTTTGTAGGTTGTTGTTCGGGCATATAATTTTGTTTATTTCTTTCCTATTCCTTTTTTCCCTTTTTCAGAGAGCATTTTTATATTATTCAGGTATTCCTGCTCTATTGGTGACAAGGTTTTTTGCACATATTTTTTGTATTCCGTATGTGCCTTTTCTATTGCCTGATTGTGCGAAACAGTTCCGGCATCGTTAAGTAATTTTCGACCATCAGCAGATAAAATTGCATCTAATTGCCTGATGTAATCCTGCATGGTCATTGTCTGCTGCTCAATGGCTCTTGCTTCAGCAAAATCAAAATAACCCGAAGCAATATTATTCAGCACTTTCAACTCTTTTTCATTCAAATAATTTTTTGCGATTTCCGTATCTTTTTTTGTTACCTGCTCACCTTTGAAATTTGTAAGTCCCATAAACTCTTTTTCTGCATCGGCACGACTGTAAATTACTTCCGAAGCCGTATTACCATGTGCTGCATAATGAAGCTTGTTTTGTACAATTTTGAAAAACAAAAGTGTTTCTTCTGCTTTCGGGTCATAGTCAATGCTTAATGCATACAAATCAAGCACTTGGCGATAAATCAATTTTTCGCTGCTGCGAATGTCTCTAATTCTGTCGAGCAACTCTCGCCAATAGCCGCCACCACCGAGATTTTTCAATCGCTCATCGTCCATTGTAAACCCTTTTACAATGTATTCTTTCAGTCGCAAAGTTGCCCACTGACGAAATTTTGTGGCTATTTTGGAATTGATACGATATCCAAGCGAAATGATCATATCAAGGTTGTAGTATTTTACCTCTTTTGTCTGCGTTTTTCCTTCAATAGCACCGTGTTCAGTGGTTAGTAAGAAATCCTTACTAACCACATTTTCCTCCAATTCGCCACTTGTAAAAATATTTTTTATGTGCATAGTAATATTCGGGCGGGAAGTTTGAAAAAGTTCTGCCAAATGTGCCTGTGTGAGCCACGCTGTTTCACTTTCAAACCGCACATCTACCGCAATTTTATCCTCTTCGGTTTTGAAAATGATAAACTGATTGGGCTTTTCGGGGAGTTTATGGGGGGCTGTGTTTTTCATAATATTATAGTCGCTTTTTTATATAAATTAGGGAAATAATTTTGTCTAAGCCTAAATTTGGTTCCATGGTTGTGTCCTGTCCGTGCGTCAAAGTCAACAAAAATATTGCCGTTTTCAAGTTCTTGTAAAAAACCATCAAAATTGAATTTTTGTAGCATTGTAACCTTGGAGTATTTATAAAATTCTATACCATTTTCTTTTTGGACTTCGGCTTGGACATAAAAGCAGTTCAATAATTTTGTGCCTGCTTTATTTGCCAAATCGTCAAAGCCCCAATATGGCTGTGGATTTAATTCCTTCAATCCGATTCGCTTATTTACTTCTTGTAGCCAATCTTTATGAACATCGGCAACTTGGGTATGGTCAAATGAAATCAAAACTTTTCTATTTTCTCTGTCAATTTTCACCATAAACCCGCGGTCACTTGGCGAATTTCCGTGAATTGTTTGGCGAAAACTCATTTCAGCTGCGGGGTATTTTCCGCCTGCCTCTTGGTGTTGCCAACCATAATTCGAGAGCAGAATTTGAGAAACAAATTTTACGGCTCTTGGTGACGGCTCAATGTGAAATAAGGTAGTCAAAGCACTTGTATCTATTCTTTGCGCCTTTAATTCCCATTCTGCGGCATTTGGAATTGGTAAATTGTTTTCTTCAATGCCTAAAAGGTCTTCCAATGTGTTGCCAACTCCACCGGCATTGCCTTTGCGACCGTTTTCTATCCACCCTTGCTCGGCAATTTTGTGGAACTCTTTAATGAGATTTTCTTTTGTGTATAGTTGCATATCAATCAAATAATCGAGGTATTTTAAATTTTAACAATTCGCTTTGTATTTTGTTTTTAGCAATGCGTTTTTCCGCCATTTCGCAGTAATCTGGCGATAATTCTATGCCGATATAATTCCGTTTTAGTCCCATTGCTACAATTGCAGTCGTGCCACTTCCCATAAATGGGTCAAGTATGATTTTTGAATATGTTGAGTCTATAATTCTGTCAATTAGTGCAACTGGAAACGGTGCAGGGTGTCCATTTTTCATCTCTTGTGTAAATTCCCAGACGTCACCAATACCGTTTGACTTTGGCACAAGTTTGAAATCGGGTTTGGCTATCAAATAAATAACTTCGTATGTTGGCAAAAAATATCCAGGATTGAAATTAATACCGCCTTTTCTGCGCCAAATAATAATTTGTCTAACGGGGAAACCGCTCACAATATCTTTTCTATCTTGTAATAATCCGTCTTGTACGCGCCATTTGTGATTATAGAAAATTGCGCCGTCGTTTTTGATTAACCGAAACATTTCTGTTAGACATTTTTTTTGCCACTCCACATATTTTTCGTGCGGCATATTGTCGTCATAATGACTGTATCCATTTTGTAATGCGGCATGTGCCCATTTGCCGCTTGTAGTACAAGGTTTCATGCCGTTGCCTGTCGAATTTTTGAGATTGTAAGGTGGCGAAGTCACAACTAAGTCAATGGAATCGCTCGGCATTTCTTTCATTGTTGCCAAACAATCTCCACAAATAATTTTATCTAAATAATTATCTATCATTTTATTATCGGTTATTCATATTTCAACTATCTCAGCATTTATCAAGCTCGATAAAAATTCAGCGGTTTTGCCTATAAAGGATTTTATTTTATAAAACTCTTGTTTCATTTATTGTCGTTAAAATTATAAATTATCATTGTTATCTTCTTCTTTTGCTGCTCTATTCAAGTTTTTATTAACTCGAATTTCTGCAAAAACATTAATCGCAAATTCTTTCTCTCTAAACCAATTTTTACTAATCTCATTATTATCGCTTTTGGGTTTTGGGTCGGCTGTATTTACTTTGAATGTTGTTGGTAAATTAACAGCGTGTCCGAATATCAAAGCGTGTTGTGTGGGAATAGACGGAAGTCGTTTTAATATCGTTTCCGAAATGTGCGGAGTAATTTGCCGTATGTGCGATAAATCTTCGGGGTTTTGTATTCTGTGAACAATGAAATTACTGCATTGCGACAAAACCGTTCTTGATAACTCGCTTGGTCTTTGAGAGGAAATTAATAGGAACATACCATATTTGCGCCCTTCTTTTGCAATTCTCTCAAAAATTCTGTTCGCATCGCCAAATACTCTCCCAGAATCTGTTGAAATATAGCGGTGTGCTTCTTCCAAAACAAGATTTACAGGAAACTTGTTTCTATCTTTGGCAGCTCGTAGTTTTTCAAATATCATTCTTGATAGAACACAAGAAACAGCTTCTATCATTTCGTCATTAGCAGAATTTAGGTCAATTATTATAATTTGAGATTTTTTCTTACACTCACTAATCCCTAAAAATTGCATTAAATAGTCCGATTGATTTACTGTCACTATGTTTTGAGTTAGAAACCTAAAATCTGGTCTGTTTTGCACACTCTTATATCTTGTAAGGAGAGAGGAACAATAATCACGAATCTGTTTATTGCCGTGATATTCTTCATATAATATGGCTGTTTCAAGGGCTTTGCCTAAATCTTCAAAATGGAATTTTTCAGCATTATACATTGGGTCAATTGCAATATCCTCTTTGATAAAATTGCGTACTGCATTTTTAAATTTATCTTCCTCATTTTGATTTGGAAAATTGCCAAATTTCGCATCAAATTTTGAAAAATCAATTGCGGGATTAAATTTTGAACTTTCTAATAAAGAAATTATTCTTTGTCTTTTTGCAACAGGACTTTCCCAATGTTCAAAAACATACATTATACTGCAAGCATAAATATGTTGTAATGCTTCTTGCGAAGGACTTTGAGTAAAACCTAACGCATTACGTAAAATAGGTAATTGTGTGCGCTCACTTGCCTGCAAAAGCAATGCCCATTCATCAATATTCAAAAACCAATGTGGAAGTACAAATTTTTCTACTTGTCCATTAATTGTTTCGGGAATATCATCTATTGTAAAGTTTTTTACTTCAATATCGCTGTTATTTTCGGAAAGTTTGCTGAATGCTTGCTGATATTCGCCATTCACATCAAAAAAAATAAATGTGCTACCTGTTGCACTGTAATCGGTATATTTATACAGCGTTTGCAACATTGAGGCGATTGTGCAGGATTTACCGCTACCTGTATTTCCTAAAACAGCAGAATGGCTGCCAAAAAATTTATCAATATCTATTTTAACATCGTAATCGGGAAATATACTTGCTCTACCAATCGGCAAAGAAATTTGTCTATTTTTACATTGGCAATTATCTTTCTGGCATTCCTCTGTATTTTGGCAACTTATTTCAACGGTTTTGTTTGTTTTGAAAATTATATCTAGTTCTGCTTCCTTAATATAAAGGACATCGGAATACAAGGTGGGGTAAACGCTTACACCAAAATCAAAATTTTCATTGTTTATTGTTCCAATCGGTATTACTTCCAAAAATTTACCTGTTTGAATTTTACTCAAAATTTGCTCTTTCGGGTTGGAAAACGGCACATTCAAATCTTTTTCGCGCACTTCCGAAACTTCGGAAACCAAATAGTAATTTTGGTATGGAACAATCACATAACTATTCAGTTGAGCAAAATAATGAATATCGTCAAATCCACTCACATTAAAGTTTTCAAACCCGCTTAACAATTCTACTGAAAAGCGATTGGAATTTATTGCAACAACCTTTCCAATTACTCTTTGCTTGTCTTCTTTGGTCATTTTGCTTGTTCTGTATTAAAAAGTTTCTTAATAGTATTTTCTAACTTTTTGTCTAAATCTTCTGCCGTTAAATCTGGCAAAATTTCTTCCACAAATCTTTTGAAAAAATGCAATGGTACATAATGCTCATTATCCTGCGGAAAAGTTTCGCCGATTATCCAAATTCTTGAATCGTCCAATTTCTGTAATACCCCAATTTTATTGCTTCCTGTTGGCTCGCCAATAACAATTAATCGAAAAGACGGTATTGTAAATGCCTGAAAAATCAGATTGTTTATATGTTCGTCATTAAAACTATAACCAATTGTAACAAGGATATTGTTGTTTATCATTAGTTTACGCTGAAACTCACGAAACAAATCAGAATACGGACTGCCAAAACTTGCATTATATTTTAGAGGTGTGGGATAAATCATTATTTCCTTGTCTTTCAAGTTGTCAAACTTTGGTTCTTGTATTTCCTTAACTTTAAACAACTTATTTTCGCCCTCTGCCTCAATCCAATTTACAGAGCCGTGAATTTTATATAGGTAAAAGAAATTATCAATCACACTCCATTTGGATTGAGATAAATCCATTTTTTCGGCAAGAGCATAATTAAAAATAGTTGGATTGAAAAATTTACTAATTCCACCGGTAAAGCCATTTGCGTAGTGGATTCCTAACAAGTCCATGGCTCTTTCGGAATACAAATCATAGTTTGTGCTAAAAATGTTCAGTCGGGGCAGTGTAGAGTTTCGGGATAACAATTTTCTGTAGAACTGCTTGTAGATATTCAACAGTGGCTCGTCTGCGTTATTTATGATATTTTCTTCATTGAGAATTTTACCTAACAAGAAATTTCTTGTATTCTGAATAATTTCGTTTATTCTTTGTTCTGTTTTTTTGCTATTCTCGTTCTTTGTAGATTTAGAATAATAAAAAGAAATACTGTGCAACGTTGAAAGAAATGTTTCAACGTTGGTTTTGAAATTCTCACTCTCAACATTAATTTGCAATTCGTTTTTAAGCCATTTCTTATCTTCTTTGAAAGTATCAGAATCATAAAAATTTTCGGCTAATGGTGCCATTACTGGAATACCTATTTGTACCTTGCCCACTTCTGGTTGTTCTATTTCACAAGACGAGCAACCACTGCCCAAAAGAAATGACACATTCTTGTTGTCAAGGACTTTCAAAAACTCTTCTTGCATTTTCTTTTTGACAGAATCTGCATCGCTTTCTATATTTTGAGCTTTTGATTTCTCAAAAATATTTTCTTTGCCTTTATAGAAAAATGTATTGCTCATATCGTTACTTTTATATTCATATCTCTTTTTGCAGAAATCAGGGCTTTGTCTGCTAATTCCTATTCATTTTCTACTACTTCAACAATTCGGTCAACAAAAAGGGTTAAAAGTTCGCCTTTGTAGATGTTTAGTAGTTCAGCGATAATCACAACCTCTTCGCATTTGGCACGACGTTCTCCTTTCTCTATTTTGCAATAGGTCGCAGAATCAATGCCTAATGCTTCCACTACTTTCCATTGCGGTAATTGGCATTGTTCTTTTAACTGTTTATTTTGTGCTTTAAAAGTCATTCTCCCTAAAATTTATATTGCACATTTTTGTTGCAAAAGTACTATTTTTTCGGAATAAAAATCGAAAACTGAAAGCTATAAGCCAGTTCGTTATAGACCCAAACAAAAAATTGCCATAGGAACGTAAAATTTTTATCGTAAATACGCAAAAACTCAACTATAAATATTAATTTTGCGTCGTGACTTTATAGCTACAACAACATAAGTATTATTCATAAGTATTATTCATAAGTATTATTCATAAGTATTATTCATAAGTATTATTTACAAGCATTATTTACCATCATTATGAAAAAAGGACTGTTAATTTCTATCTGCTTCTCTGTGGCATTATTACAGAGTTGTTCGCAATCAAACAAAGAAACGCAATGGCGTGGAGACAAACGCAATGGCGTTTATAGTAACGAAACGGGGCTCTTAAAACAGTGGCCGGAAGAAGGTCCCAAACTGCTTTGGAGTTATGAGGAATTAGGAGCGGGACACTCGTCGGTTGCGATTGCCAATGACAAAATTTATATCACGGGAATGATTGACAGCACGGGATACCTGCACGTGTTTGATTTACAGGGGAACTTACTGGCTAAAAAAGCGTATGGCTTGGAATGGAGTGCGAATTTTGTGGGTTCACGCTCCACGGTGACCGTGAATGACGGAAAACTGTACTTTCTCAGTGGTAGGGCAGTGTTGTTTTGCGTGGATGAAAATACGCTGGAAACAGTGTGGTCAAAAGATTACCTGACAGACTTTGACGGTAGCAATTTGAAATTCGGTATCGCGGAATCCCCCTTGGTAGTGGGCGAACTTGTTTATGCTACACCCGGTGGGAAAGTAAATAATTTCGTGGCTTTAAACAAAAACACAGGGGATTTGGTGTGGTCATCACCAGGGGTTGGAAAACTTTCGACGTATTGTTCACCATTATATATCAGTGAGTTAGAAATTCCTATCGTGGTGAATGCGATTGACTCTGTTTTGGTAGGTTTTAATGCTCAAACGGGAGAAATGTTGTGGGCTGTGGAACAGAAAAATTCACGTTTTCATAATCCCAATACACCGCTGTACGAAAGTGGATTTTTATTTGGCTCGGCAGGAGGAGGTTTTGGCTCTATAAAGGTACGCCTCACAAATGGAGGACGAGGTATTGATTCTCTGTGGCGCAACGAAATGGACAATAAAATGGGTGGATTTGTGAAAGTGGGTGATTATGTTTATGGGTCCGGCGAAAAAAATCGCTTCTGGTATTGCATCGATTGGAATTCCGGCGAAACGGTTTATAAGAGCGACAAATTAGGTGCCGGCAACATAATTTCGGCAGACGGAATGTTGTATTGCTACAGCGATAAGGGCGAGCTCGCCTTAGTAAAAGCCTCGCCAAAAGACTTTGAAATAACGGGAAAATTAAAGGTCACCTTAGGCACAGAGCAACATTGGGCACATCCGGTGATTCATAACAAAACGCTTTACGTGCGACACGGGAACGCACTGATGGCGTACAAGATATAATACAACGACATTTTGAACATACGCAAACCCGAAATATTCATACCTGTCTTGGTGGCACTTCTTTTTGTGGGTGCCATTGTAGGGTGGCATTTTTACTCTACACGGGCGGAATTTGCTGTGCAGGCACCGGGGGCGGATAATCGCCCGACAGGAACTGCACGTAAGGCGGACGAGGTGCGTGTTGGGGAGTTTTTTATGCAATACGAGGATGCAGGGGCTTTGTATAAAACGAATACGCCACTGCAAGGTAAATGGCCGTGTTTCAGAGGGGATTTGGCGAACAATATCATCACGACGACGGCAAAAATCAGTGTTCCCCCAGAGGATTATCCCGTTGCATGGAGTGTCACAACGGGTGAGGGACATGCTTCCCCTGTGATATACAATGGGTTGGTGTATTTTTTGGATTATGACGAGACCCTCAGTTCCGACATGTTGCGCTGTTTTTCATTGGAAAGCGGCAAAGAGTTATGGCGACGCTGGTATCGCGTTCCTATCAAGCGAAATCACGGTTTTTCACGCACAGTACCGTTTGTTTCCGACGATTTTATCATCACCGTCGGGCCACAGGGACATGTTATGTGCTGTCACCCCGTTTCGGGTGAACTGAAATGGACATTGGATATGCAGCAAATGTTTGACACAGAAGTACCCTTCTGGTATGCCGGTCAATGCCCGCGTGTGGACGGGAATACACTGATTTTGGCACCGGCAGGCAAAGAAACCCTATTGGCAGGAATTGACTGCAAAACAGGTGAAATTAGTTGGCAGACGCCGAACACGCTCAAGTATAAGATGTCCCACTCTTCGGTCATGCCGATGATATTGGCAGGGAAAAAGACGTATGTATATATAGGTGTGGGTGGTGTATGCGGTGTTTCAGCCGAAAAAGCGGATGTGGGAACCTTGCTGTGGAGTGTTGGGAAGTGGCAACCTTCGGTGGTGGCTCCATCACCGCTACAGATTTCGCAGAACATGATTTTCTTGGTGGCAGGATATGGATCAGGGGGTGCAACGCTGAAAGTGGATAAGGTCGGTGCACAATGGACTGCGACGATTACGGAGCAATATAAACCGAGTGAAGGATTGTCGAGTGAGCAGCAAACGCCTATCTTGTACAACAACATGATTATTAGTGTCATGCCCAAAGATGGCGGTAGTTTGAGGGGAAAATTGGTCTGCTATGCACCGACGGATTTGCATACGCCGGTCTGGTCATCGGGGGCGGACGAACGTTTCGGCTTGGGTCCTTACGTCGTGATTGACAAGATGTTGTTCGTGTTTAAAGAGGACGGCGAACTCTATGTCTATGAAATTCAAGGTCAGAGTAAGAATATGAGCATGAGCCTGTTGAAAAAGCAGCGTATCATGGAGGGGACCGATGCGTGGGGACCGATGGCGTACGCGGATGGGTGGCTGATTGTCAGAGATGCTCATCTGGTGCGGTGCATCAAAATCCATTGAAAGTTTTCTACGCATAGAACAAAGGTGAACATTTATTAGGTTAGTGCAAAACCTTTATATACCTTTACACCCATAAACTAATCCCATGTACCACCCATTACAAATGGTCTGCGGGTTGGTTAAACACATAATAATAATGATATGACTATCAAGGAACAACAAGAGCAAAGCAAGATGGAGCCTTACGCAGAGGCGATGCGGTACATGAACAACGCAGAGGAAACATTGCAGAAGACACGCAAGGAGTATAACCTATACCTTGACAAAAAGTATGTGAGCGTTGCTTGCGGGACCGCTTACAAGGGGGTGTTGCACGCAATGGATGCGTGGCTTGTACTAAAAGGTAAACCAATGCCCACCAAACGTGACAAGACCAAAAAGCACCGCGACATCAATATGTACCGAGCCGAAGTAACTACACTTGACGGACGGATGTTGGCAAATTTGAACACAGCCTATAATGTTCTGCACTTGGCAGGTTACTATGATGAAGAACAAGACGCAAGGGTAATAAGAAATGGATTCTTGGTAGCCTACGAAATCATTGCCCGCATCAAGCCCGATGTACCGGAAGAAGAGTTGAAGCAATACCTCACAGAGCACACCAAGAAGAAATCTACTCTGTGGGGGCAACTATCCTCGTTGCTGTCGTTTTGAACACCCAACCGTCATTGCGGGCTTGACCCGCAACCTCCTTGTCTGAACCACGATTTTCATAAGATTAAAGGATTTACAAGATGAAAGAGAATTCGTAGGGGCAGACCTGCGTGTCTGCCCTGATAATGAGGGCGCACACGCAGGTGTGCCCCTACATATTGTTGTTGTGGGTGCTTGTGGAATGGGAAAAAAAGGTTTACCTTTGTGGAGTTTTATATCATTAAATATTTCAACATGATGGAACAGTTACAGCAAGTACAAACAGATATTTACGAAGGCAAAAGCCCCGAATTTATTGCCGACTTTGAAAAAGCATTGGCAACAGCAATCACAGCAGAGGAGTTGATGGAACGTATGCACAAACACATTGACGCATGGCCATGGCAAGACAAGTAATCTTTTCTAATGAAGTTGATTTGTATTTAGACGAATTAACTATCTTGCTTTTTGAGAAAAACTATTTCAGTTTTCCGGGGGATGCAAAAGCATACGTTGACCGTATGGTCAAGTATATGCGTACCTACATTGGCATTCTGCCTGATAGACCTGCACCACAGTATTTTAGTAGATACGCTCCCGATTTGTATTATATTACCTATCATGCCAATCAGAACACGTTATGGTATGGTTTTTACCAACAGTCATTGAACATTTTCATCGTGCGGCATATTACCAATAGCCACATAGCCGCGCAATATTTTGTGTAGTCCTTATAGGCAGAATGTTCAGTGATATACGTGTTTTTAGTGGGTAGTGTTTGTGGAATGGGAAAAGTTGTTTACCTTTGTGAGGTGAGACGTGAAACTAATAGAATATAAATATGGAAACAATAAGCATAGGACTTGCTCACCCTAAAGCGCGCAGACTTATTAACGATTTGGCGGATTTGCAATTGATTGTGATTGAACCTCGCAAGTCGTGGAAACAGTTGCTTTCTAAATTGAGGCAGCACGAAGATGAAGTACCGTCAATGGAAGAAATAACGGCGGAAGTAGAAATTGTACGCAAAGCCCGATACAATGGGAAAACATAAAATCATCATTGACACCAATCTTTGGATTAGTTTTTTGCTTACCAAGCGGTTTGATTTGAAAACACACAAATTATTACGATTGCTACCTACAAGCAAATGGTGATGTTTTAATCTAATTTCCCCGCTGTTGCGACTTTGCACGGAATTGTCTGAATTGTCTTGAACCACGATTTTAATAAGATGAACAAGATGGGCAAGATGAAAGAGGAAGGAAAGAGATGAGACAATTATCTTAGTCATCTTGATAATCTTGACAAAATCACGGTTCAAGACAAGGGGGGTGCGGGTCAAGCCCGCAATGACGGATAGGTAGAGACGGGGTTTATATAGACGACCCCGTCTCTACACGTTTACACCTACAATATTGTTTTTGGGGTGGTGCTTGTGGAATGGGAAAAAAGGTTTATCTTTGTGGCACGGATTTACAACTATCATTATGGAAACATTACAAATTACAAGCAAAGAGTTTGCAGACAAACAGGAATTGTTTTTTGATTTGGCTGCACAAGGGGCACAAGTATTTATACGTAGAGGCGAGAATCATTTTTTTGTTCTTGCACCTGTAAGAGCAGAATATGTAAATAACGATGAAGAGTATTATTTTTCGCCCAACGAAATTGCCCACATCGGATTGGCACAACAACAAGCACGCAAAGGACAAGTCACCCACTGCAACACAGTAGAAGACACAATGAGATTCTTTGAATCGTTATGAGTTATCAAATCGATTATACAGAGGAAGCAAAGCGTAGCATTGCTTTATTCAAAAAATCCAATCCTATTGTCTATAAGAAAATCTTACAATTAGTTATAGAATTGCACGAACACCCTCGCATTGGTATCGGCAAGCCAAAACAACTTAGCGGTAATCTTGCGGGTTGCTGTAAGTTGGTCGCTGTAAATGCTTTTCCTTAGTGCTTGTGGAATGGGAAAAGTTGTTTACCTTTGTGGGGTGAAATCTTAGTGATAACAAAACAGAAATAGGTATGACAACAATGATGCCAATAAACTTTGCCGACACGTTGCTACATCCGCAGTTTATTAAGGACACAGCAGGTGAAAATTTAGTAGTCTTCTCTCAACAAGAGTTTGAAATGATTTTGGACAAAATAGAGGATTTGTACGATAACCAATTGTACGACCAAGCGTTGCAAGAAGATACAGGCGAGCGAATTTTATTTTCGGACTATCTGAAAAATAGAGCACAGCGCAATGGCTAAATATACATTGTGTTTATCAAAAAAGGTTCAAGTCGCTTTAGATGCGTTATCCGACCACATTGCAGCACCCATTCTCGCTACTATCGAGTCATTTACACAATCGAAGATTATCAACTCAACTCACCGTAACCGTAATCGCTATAGGACATCGCAAAGATGTTTATCGAATACGCTAAAATAGCCCTTATTTTGGTTTACCGTCTCTACACGTTTACATCTACAATATTGTTTTTGGGGTAGTGCTTGTGGAATAGGGAAAAAAGAATTACCTTTGTGGCGAATGATGAATATGAAATTTGAATTTGATGAAGCGAAAAGTCGTAGTAACGAAGAAAAACACGGTATTGACTTTAATAAGTGATTTTGATGTATTTCTTGATACCTTTGAGAAAGGTGGTGATGTACTCCAATTTGCAGCGGACGGAAAGACACATATTGTGGGTCAAGATTGGTTTGCAAGCAAATTGGCTGACGCATCCATCCCTTCAACAATGGTGGAGATTCAACACCAGCATACAAAGTTGCCTACGAAAAAGCAGGTGCGAGTAACTTAACAGTTTCTCAATTTATCTCGAACCTTCTCATCGAGAATGTTGCCTCTCCCCTAATGGGCTGAATGTTCCATAACGTAGAGAATTGGGCGGCAGAGATGCTCATTTGGTGCGGTGCATCAAAATCCATTGAAAGTTTTCAATGCCTAATTTTATTGACAAATATAGCATCAAAACAATGATGAGAAGCGATTCAATAGGGGTTGCCGGCATACTTGTAAACCAAATCGGGATACCGATTAGCAAGATGGCAATGTAAAATTTGAAATAATACTTGGTGACCACTTTGGAAATCTTTTTTCTGAATAAAAAAGGCAGGACTGCCAAGTTCACGGGGTTCGCCCATATCAAGTTCAGGTTAGGAGCAGTGATAGGGTGTTGGGTAAAATAGCCGAGAAACACCATTAGACAACCTAAAAGTCCACTAATGAGGAACATAGGTATCGCAACGGAGCGTAGCAGTTTTTCTGATTTGAAAGTTTGCATACTCCCAATGAGGATGAGGACGACGAGCGTGAATACGAAAAAAGGGGAAAAATACCAGTGATGATTGATTTCATCATTCTCCACTTTCACTACGGTCGTAATGTCACCTACTAATGGCAGTCCCTCAACGGTAGCAGTACTTAAACCGGCCATCAGGTAGTCGGGGAGGAACATATATTGGTATGGGGTAGCCTTTTGCGTACCCCCTTGTCCCAATATCGTGTGGATGCCCCATTTCACCCACGGTAAACGCATTAAGCACTCATCCAAGAGGTTCCAAAAACTCTTGTCTAATTCGGGTCCATTCCACACAATAGTTTCCGAATGACTGTTGTTAATGATATCTCTAATTCGTGATGAACAGTTGTCAAACAAGAAGTTATAAAGATAGGTACGATTTTCGGGTTTATAATTTTCAAGGATAGCATCGGCCAATTTCTGCCTGTCGAATGGGTCTAAATGCAGTTCTTGAGAAAAGACGGCTCTGTTATCAAGCATGTATGAATTGAGAAAATACTCGTAACTACTGACAGATAGTTGATAGGGCAATAGTCCCTGGGCATATTTCAAATAAAAATGCTCTGTACCGAAATCGAAAGTACCCCAATTGAAAACATAGTCAACAACGCCAAGAACGTTGTCACGATCCACAATTCGGACAGCCGAGTGACCGAAAACGGAGTACAATTCAGCCCCGGATGAACAAGTGAGAACGTAAATGCGCGCATTTTTCGTTAAAGTTAATTCCGATTGAATAGACCTCGCCACCAACGTCGAGGCGATACTACACACGGTGAACATTGTTACTAAAAGGCTCTTTTTCATATCATATCATTTAAGACTTTATTTTGTTTCCGTAGCTTCATATTCAGGGGGAAGAACACCCGTATGAGAGTGCAATTCCTGCAGGTTTTCTTCGTATTTGACGTCCCAAAGAAACAATCCTCGTCCGGGCACGGAGGCACCGGCATTGCAGCGATTTTTGGATTCTATAATTTGTCGTAGTTCGTCGATGCTGATTTTGCCTTGCCCCACGCTAATCATCGTACCGACAATCGCTCTAACCATATTGCGCAAAAAGCGATTCGCCGTGATAGTAAAAATCAGCTGATTACCCTCATCTTCCCAAGAAGCATACATGAGTTTGCAATTATTGGTTTTCGTTTCCGTATGTGATTTCGTAAAACTGGTAAAATCAGTGTATTCCAACAATACGCTACAAGCCTCGTTCATCCGTTGAACGTCCGGCAGAGGGTACACCCGAATGGCAAATTCACAGGTAAAAGGGTCTTTTGTTTTATTAATAAAGTACTTATACGTGCGTGAAACGGCGGAAAAGCGGGCGTTTTTCTTTGGTTCAACAAGATATATTTTGTGGATGGCTATACTTTTATGCAGCAGTCGATTAAGTTTGTATATCAAAAAATCAATCTCTTCGATTACCTCATCGACTTCGAGATGGGCGACAAAAAAACGTGCATGTACGCCGGCATCTGTCCTTCCGGCACCCACCACAAACACCGTCTTATGCAGAAGGATTGAAAATGCTTTGTTCAATGCCGCCTGCACTGTGGGAGCGTTCGGCTGTTCTTGCCAACCACTGTACAATGTTCCGTTATAGGACAATTCTATAAAATATCGCACAATATGTAATTTTGTCTGAGCCGTCAATGACTTTACGGCTTCTTCCTTGCAAGCTCAGCATATCCAACTCATTCATTTTTGGTCATTAAAAATTTCTTTCAACGTATTCCCCAATTCTTCACCCCGAATGTTCCTCGCAACAATTGTGCCGTTTTTATCTATCAGCAGGTTGGACGGAATGGCACGTACTCCGTACAATTTCGCAGCGGCACTGTTCCAATGCGCTAAATCGGAAACATGCGTCCACGTTAAATTGTCCTTTTCAATTGCTTTCAGCCACGACTCCTTGTCGTTGTCAAGTGAAACACCAAAAACGATAAAACCTTTGTCTTTGTAAGTATTGAATGTGTTTACGACATTGGGATTTTCCCTGCGACAAGGACCGCACCACGATGCCCAGAAATCTAATAATATATACCCCTTTCCCCAGTGGTCGGAAAATTTCACGGGATTGCTGTTCACATCGTTGAGCACAAAATCGGGTGCCGTTTGACCAATAGCTACATTTTGAAGGGTCAAAATCAACTCTTGAAGTACCTTTACATAAGGCGTTTCCCAAAGGGATTTATCCAACAATTCGATGTTAGACTGAATTTTTTCTGGCGACAATCGGTAGGCATAATGGCGATATAAAACGTAAGCCGATACGAGTGAACTTGGATTTGCTTTGATAAATCCATCCACCTCTTCCGGTACATCCTTTTTGAAGGCGATAAACAAATCCTGCAATTTAGAACCTGTGACTACTGTGTTGCGGAAATAGTCTGCGGCATCGAATTTCACTGTTACCGGCTGTTCATCAAGGAAAAGAAGGTATGAACCTTGGGTGGTATCCAAGGTAAGTGCATACAATTCCGGCAGGGTTACTTGTTTCGAGAACTTGAATTTGCCGTCTTTAATTTTTGCCGAATCAAGGAGTCGGTACATTTTGTTGTCAAACTTTTGCAGGTAAATGGTACCTGACTGCACATTTTCTACCGTTCCGGTAATGGATAAATTCTTTGTACACGAGGTACACACACAAGCTGTAATTGCTACTAATAAAAAGGTCTTTTTCATCTGTTATAAATTTTATTTGTTATAATTCTTATTTGTTTGATATTCTATGCAATATTATCATTTCTTGTATCCTACATTGGCACGAATATTTCATAATGCGCATTTAAACTGTATCACTTAAATTTGAGCGTTTAATTTTTCTGCAAATATAGTTCTCTGTGTTCTGCCAACAAATCACTCAATTTTTCATATTCTAAAAGGAACCCATCGTGACCGAACGTGGAGGGGATGGTTCTATAGATGGCGTTTGGAATATGTGTTGCCAGGTACTCTAATTCAGAGACAGGGAAAAGGACATCGCTGTCTATCGCTATACATAGGGTATTTGCTCGAATGAGCGACAAGGCTCTTTCTACTCCGCCACGTCCCCGCCCAACGTTATGAGTATCTAAACTGAGGGTGAGGTAGTAATACGAATAGGCATTGAAGCGCTTGGATAGCTTTTCGCCTTGATGCTGTTGGTAAGTGCAGGCGCGAGAAGCCAAGAATACGTCCTCATCTTGCTCTGCCTGCGTTTGTCCGTATCCACCATACGAGCGGTAGGATATTAAGGCTATCGAACGTGCACATTCTAATCCTTTTTGTCCACCGGATGCTGCAATATCGCCCACAACATCGCCTATAGATACGGGCACTTGCGTGTCTCTACAAAAACTTGGGTCAGCATACAGGGCCATCCGCTGCGATTCGTTTAACGCTGTTCCCCAAGGACTGATTCGTGCATTGCAGGCAATCAGACATAAATTCTTTATTAAGAGCGGATTAGAAATTGCCCATTCCAAGGACTGAAATCCTCCACTGGAGCCACCTATCAGCAAATCAATGCTTTCGATGCCCAGTGATTCTCTCAACAATTCATGAGCTTTCACCATATCCCGAATAGAAACGACCGGAAACGAGCACAGATAAGGGTGATTTGTTGCCGGATTGATGGATTGAGGTCCGGTTGTTCCGTAACAAGATGCAAGGATGTTGGCGCAGATGATAAAATCTCGTTTGGTATCAAGATATTTGCCCGGTCCCACTAAGGTGTCCCACCATTCTTCGGGGTTCGCGTTTGCCGTCAGGGCATGGCAAATCCATACCACCCTTTTCCCTTTGTGAGAAGGGTGGCTGGTGTAATAGACTATCTCCACTTCCGGCAAGGATGCACCGGATTCTAAGGGAAACTCTTTATTATATGTGAATATGTGTTTGAGCATTGTCAATACGTCTCTTTTATTTTGTTGCGAAAGTAGAAATAAATATTGAGCCAACAAATAAAAGACATGAATTTTTTCATTAGTTTTGCAGTGTAATAGAAAATGAGTGCTAATAAAAAACATAATAATAGAATATTAATATAAAGTGTGAGGATTATGAAGAAAGTTCTTTTAATGATTTTAGACGGTTGGGGCATAGGCAAGCACGATAAGACGAATGCCATTTTTAGTACGCCGACACCGGTTTTGGACAAGTTACAGAGTCAATATCCTAACTCTCAGCTATCTGCAAGTGGTGAAGATGTTGGTTTACCGAGTGGACAAATGGGCAATTCAGAAGTAGGGCACCTCAATATCGGTGCCGGTCGCGTGGTGCTTCAGGATTTAGTACGCATTAATCGCGCTTGCAAGGACAACACTATTGCTAAGAATGAGGAAATTGTGAAAGCGTTCACGTACGCCAAGACAAACAAGAAAAATGTGCATTTCATGGGCTTGGTATCCGATGGTGGCGTGCATAGTTCGCTGGAGCATCTCAAAAAATTATGCGACCTTAGCATCAGCTTTTTGGATACACCCCCGTTGATACATTGTTTTATGGACGGTCGAGATACTGACCCTAAGAGTGGTTTGGGTTTTGTTAAAGATTTGAAAGAGCACATTGCAGGGAGTGCCGGACGGATTGCTACGGTGGTTGGGCGGTATTATGCGATGGATAGGGATAACCGTTGGGAGCGCGTAAAAGTGGCTTACGACATGTTGGTTTTTGGCAAAGGTGAGGAAGCCAGACATGTTGAAGATGCCATGCAGAAGTCTTACAATGAGGGTGTTACAGACGAATTTTTAAAGCCTATTATTCACGTCAAAAGTGACGGCACACCGGTAGGGTTGGTTCAGGCAGGGGATGTGGTCGTGTTTTTTAATTACCGCAACGACAGGGCAAAAGAGTTGACGATAGCCTTGACACAGAAAGATATGCCGGAGCATGGACTGAAGACTATCCCTTTACATTATTGTACGATGACCCCTTACGATGAATCTTTTAAGGGCTTACACATCCTTTTTGACAAGGAAAATGTTGAAAAAACGTTAGGAGAAGTGGTTAGCACACAGGGGCTCAAGCAGTTGCGTATTGCGGAAACGGAGAAATATGCACATGTGACTTTCTTTTTGAATGGTGGTCGGGAAGCCCAATTTGAGGGAGAGAACCGCATATTAGTACCTTCACCGAAGGTGGCAACTTACGATTTGCAACCTGAAATGTCGGCACCGATAGTGACAGAAAAGTTGGTTGCCGAGTTGAACAAGAAAGAGGCAGACCTTATTTGCCTGAATTTTGCTAACGGTGATATGGTAGGTCATACCGGAGTCTATGAGGCTATACAAAAGGCAGTTAGCACGGTGGATGAATGTGTAGGGAAAGTGGTCACAGCGGCGAAAGAAAACGACTATGACATAATAATCATAGCCGACCACGGAAATGCCGACAATGCGGTAAATGCGGATGGTACACCCAATACAGCCCATTCGCTAAACCCCGTACCCTGTATTTGGGTAACGGAAACACAAGGGAAGAAATTAAGAAATGGCGTATTGGCGGACGTAGCACCAACGATATTAAAGGTGATGGGAATTGAGCAGCCCGCATTGATGACCGGCAAAAGTTTGATAGAATAAGGGATATGCTTTTGATAGGCGATGTCTTAGTAAGTTTGGATATTTTAGAGAAGAAATTCTGTTGCGACCTGTCAGTTTGTCACGGAGTATGTTGCTTGGAAGGGGATGCTGGTGCCCCCTTGGACGAAAAAGAGGTGGAGGAGATCAAAGCAGGGTATGAGGATATACGTTTGTTTATGCGTGCGGAGGGTGTGAAAGTGGTCGAAGAGCAAGGTTTCGCAGTGCTTGACAGGGAAGGGGATACGGTGACACCATTGATAGAAGGAAGGGAATGTGCCTATTCAGTTGTAGAGAATGGCACGTTTTTGTGTGCTATTGAAAAGGCTTGTTTGGCAGGGAAAGGAATGTTTCGGAAACCGAAGTCCTGCTATTTGTATCCGATACGGGTAAGCGTGTTCGGTGGACGGGAAGCACTGAATTACCATCAGTGGGAAGTCTGCGATAGTGCTCGCTTGAAGGGTGAAAAAGAGGGCGTTCCGCTTTATCGCTTCTTGCAAAATCCCCTAATAGCACGTTATGGCTTGGAATGGTACGACGAATTAGAGTTGGCAGCAAGGGAATGGGAGAGGGAAAATAAATCGAACTTCGAACAAAATGAATCACAACCATCTCACCTTTTGGCACTTTAAAATACATAAAGCAAGCCTACGGAACAACCAAAATCCAGCATTTTCGTAAATCCGATATTTCCGTCATACGTTTGTTCATTTCCTCCGTACGATGCTGATTGGTAGGTATATCTACTTTCTATCTTGGGGATATAGTCCCCTTTCAATTTCAAATCTAATTTGATAGATTCCGTCACCTCAATCAGCACACCTATATCGGGACCACCGCCGAATGTGAAATTGTTCAGTGTTTTTGTAAACCCCGGAACAGTAAGTCCGCCGGTCTGCGAGATTTTCGTTCTAACGAGGTATCCCCCGAAATGGATTCCGAAATATGGCAACAATGTCCTGTCCCACGTTGGATAATAGAATGTAGCCTCTGCTAAAAAGGGTATAACGCTGTTTTCCATACTCTGACTGACCGATTGACCATCGCTAATTTTACTTTTGTAGGGATGGTATCCAGACTCAAAACCTATTCCCAGCACCCTATTAATCAAATATTTACCGGAAAGATTTACTCCTATCCCATTTTTGTTGAGTGCTTTAAAATCACCGGTAGTAAAAGTATAGGCGACATTGGCACCCAAGAGAAAACCGCTTTCCTGCTGGGCATACGCCACATTCAGACCACAAAAGAACAACATAATGAGCAGTAATTTCTTCATAACACTATATTTTCATCCACGTATCCACATATTCATATATTATCAATTTTATAAATCCACCGCTTTCCCTTTTCGTTCACTGATAAATGCTTCCACTTCGGTTAATTTTTCCTTTGCATACGTGTCGTCTTTCTTCACTTCCAACGCTTTTTTGTAATAAAATCTGGCGATGGCATGTGATTTAGCCCCATCAGCCTGTTGGATATATGCATTATACTCTTCCGCTATGGAAGCCCATTTTTGTGTATCCATCAATTTGTTGATTTCACTAATTCTCTCTTGGGGGTATGTTGAGCCTGTGCTCAAGGCATCGGCTTCAAGATAAGTATCACGCGACAAGAGATAGCTCCTCGTTCTAAAAGCCGTATCAGCTAAGGCGATAAGTTCATTGTATTTTGCCAATACTTTCCGTCTTTTCATTTCGTCTGAGAGGGTATCTACATAATCAACCGAATGATTTTCAGGTTGCTCATATCGTTGCTTATTCTGGGATTCAGCTAACTGTTTCCGTTCGAGCTTCGCATTTTTTTGTTGAGTGACTTCCAACTCTTTTAGAGCAGTCACATTCTCTTGTTTTTCTTTTTCTAAGGCAAGCAAAATAGGGTCTGATTGTGTGTCTTGTCCTGCCGACAATGGTTTAAAGTCAGGCTGTTTCATCATCTTGTGAATGGTTTGCTCGGCATCGGTTATCCTCGTCTTTACACGAGAGGCATAATCATCATCAAATATGAAATCATCCAATTCGTCATTATATGCCAGAATCGCAACAGCTTGCTCAAAAACACTCAAATCAACATCAGCGACTTTCGGCAAAAGGTTTATTGTCAACTTTATGGGTGGGAAATCGGGATTTGCTTCAATAATTTCTTCCGGTACTTCGGTATTCACATTCACCATTTTGGTAATGTAACCTGATTTCATAAACAGCAATTTATAGTCTGCATCGAAGGGAAATTTCAGATTAAAGCGTCCTTTTCGTTCTATTGTTTTTTCATCTACTTTCTCATTATTGCGCAAAACGACGACCCGACTACCTGTGGCACCGGTTTTGTCGGATTTATCAACGACGAGTGTACCGCTAATCTCTAACCATTGTGCAGTCGCGACAGAAGTGAGAAACAGCAGAAAAAAAGTGAATAGAAACCTCGTTTGATGCATATAAATTACACTAAAAAATGAACTTACAAAATTATATAAAAATCGAGGATTTCCAAGCGCGCACATGAAAAATCAATGAAAAACTGTCTTTATAGGGGAAAACTACAACCCTTTTTTCCCATTCCACAAGCACTACCCGATTATTTGCGGTCGCCCCATTTATATTATGAACATTATCGAGGGCGTAAACGTGTAGAGACGGGGCATGCTCCGTCTCTATCTTGTGACACTACAATATTTATCGTAACTTTGCGTCCCTAATTTGCCCTGTTACCTTGATAGGGTGGGAAACTTTAGTTGATAATAATGTTTGATATAGACAAATGGCGAGAGATTTGGGCAACCATCACCCGAAACAAGACGAGGAGTATTCTGACGGCTTTCGGGGTGTCGTGGGGCTTGTTCATGTTTATTATCCTGGTCGGCTTCGGTAACGGCTTCCAACAAGGTATCATGAACCAGTTCGAGGGGTTCGCCGCCAATTCCTGCTTCTTCTACACCAGCCGCACGAGCGAGGTAATAAATGTACCGCCAATAATCGTCTCCCCTGGCACAGGAAGTCTGTCCGATTTAATGACCATATCTGTATTACTGCTACCGATGACGATAATTTTATTCATATTTTAAGGCTAAATTTTGATTAATAATGAACACGACAAAAGTAGATGTAAATTTCGAGAATTTCAAGCGCGCAAACGAAAACCAATAAAAAACAGTTTTATAGGATAAAATCATACTGTACGATTTGACCAAATTTAAAAGTTAATTATTACGTCCTTCATTTCTTTTTAGCAGATACCACGGCCAAAAATTCATCGGCATTCATAATCTGAATGACAGAATTTTTAAAATGCTTTCCATTGTTTGTCAGAATAACATCACTATTGGCGTTCATTGCACATACATATTGTGTGGCATCTTCAAAATCACCAAATGCAGAAGCAAATGATTTTATCAGTACATCCTTATTCAGGTCCATGATTTCACTCGTCATACAAATTTGGTTCAACACTGCCCTCACAATTTCTTCTTTTGCGAACCTTTTTAAAATGTAGTGAGCGTTAATAATACTTTGACCCGATATAAGGATAACTACGTCGTCATTTTTGTGGTTTACAGCCCAATCAAATACCAATGCAGTAGAGGCATAGTGTGGTTCTCTTTTTAGTAAAAGGTCAAGCAGTACATTCGTATCTATAAAAATTCGTTTCATAAGTATTTCTCCTCTCTGCCTTTTGCCAATTCTTGTTTATAATCAAAACCTGCTGGAACTTGTATCCCATCAATACTCATCGCCTTTACTATCGGACTGATGTTCAATTCAACGTTTTTCTCTCGCGATTTTACAATATTCGCAAAAATATTTTCAACCATTTGAGAAAGTGAAGTATGCTCCAATTCTGCATACTCTTTCATTCGATCGATAACTGTTTGCTCTAATCGCAGATTTAAACTCACTGCTGCCATAATTTTAAAATTTAAGTTACAACTTTATTAAATATGCGCACAAATGTAATACATCTGAACGCATATTTTATTTTTTTTATGTTAAATAACTTTAAATCTCAAAACTTTTTTCCTTTGTTTTCATTGTGGGTGCTTGGAAATATCCGAACTTTGAGCTACTTTTGCCCCTCGAAATACGTGAACCCCAAAGGTCAAGACCAAGACCAATGTCGTGGTCATGTATCTTTTGCAATATACCGACAACAAATAAGAAATGGACGAGACGAAAGACAATAACGATGAATTAGCCGAAGAACAGAGTGTGGAGGAACATACAGGGACGAATGTAGAGGCAGGTGACGAGGTAAATCAAGAACAAGAGGATAGACAGGAGGATGGTTCTTTGCGCTCTATCAAGCACCTTTCGGGGATGTTTGAGACTTGGTTTTTGGATTATGCCTCTTACGTTATCTTGGAGCGTGCCATCCCTTATGTGAACGATGGACTGAAACCGGTACAGCGGCGCGTCCTTCATGCTATGAAGCAGCTGGATGACGGGCGTTACAACAAGGTCGCCAATATAATCGGCTACACGATGCAGTACCACCCGCACGGAGATGCTTCGATTGGGGGTGCCTTAGTACAGTTGGGACAAAAGGATTTACTGATAGACTGTCAGGGGAACTGGGGGAATACGCTGACCGGTGACGGAGCAGCGGCACCCCGTTATATTGAAGCACGCTTATCGAAATTCGCTCTGGAAGTGGTGTTTAATCCGAAGACCACCAACTGGCAGTCCTCGTATGACGGTCGCAACAAAGAACCTGTGACCTTGCCTGTAAAGTTCCCACTTTTGTTGGCACAGGGCGTAGAAGGTATCGCTGTCGGGCTGGCCGCCAAGATATTACCCCATAATTTCAATGAACTCTTAGATGCCTGTATTGCCCACTTAAAGAACGAGCCTTTTGTACTGTACCCTGATTTTGAGACAGGTGGCTATATTGATGTTGCCAAATACAATGACGGTTTGCGAGGTGGTGCCGTGAAAATCCGTGCCAAGATTGAAAAGGACAATAGCGGAAAGATGCTTAAAATAACGGAGATACCATTCAGTTGTACAACCGTTACGCTCATTGAAAGCATCCTGAGAGCCAATGACAAGGGGAAGATTAAGATTAAGAAGATTGACGACAATACAGCAGCCGAAGTGGAGATTTTGGTGCATTTAGTGCCGGGTATTTCATCGGATAAGACGATTGACGCGCTGTATGCCTTTACGGACTGTGAGTTGTCCTTGTCCCCCAATTCATGCGTGATTGAAAATGATAAGCCTTGCTTTATGCCTGTTTCGGAAATCTTGAAACAGTCTGTTAATGACACGGTGACACTGCTAAAGTTGGAGTTGGAGATCCGCTTGGATGAGTTGGAAGCGGATTGGCATTTGAGCTCCTTAGAACGAATATTTATCGAGGAACGCATCTATAAGGACAAAGAATTTGAAGAGAGCAAGAACATGGAAGTAGTTGTTGCACACGTGCACAAGCGATTGTCCGTCTTTCTTCCGAAGCTGCACCAACCGATTACAGACGAGAATGTGAAGGCACTGTTGGAAATCAAGATGAAGCGTATCTTGAAATTCAGTGCCGAAGAGTCTGACCGCTACATTACTGCCCTGGAAAAGGAGATGGTGCAGGTGAAAAACAATATCGAGCACATCATTCCTTATACGATTAAATACTACAAGAACATTAAAGACAAGCATGGTAAGGGGCGTGAACGGCGGACGGAAATCAGGAGCTTTGAGAATATCGAAGCTGTGAAAGTCGTGGTTGCCAATGAAAAGCTATACATCAATAGGGAAGAAGGGTTTATCGGTACAGGCTTGAAGAAGGATGAATATGTCTGTGATTGCTCGGACATTGACGATGTGATTATTTTCTTGAAAGACGGTACTTACTACATCACCAAAGTGGCGGAGAAGTTGTCCGTTGGACAGAACGTTTTGCACGTGGACGTCTTCAAGAAAAACGATACGCGCACGATATACAATATGGTGTATCGTGACGGCAAATACGGCGTTTATTATGTGAAGCGTTTTCCGGTAGTCGGTATGACACGCGACAAACAATACGATGCTACCAAAGGGACTACCGGCTCTAAGGTCTTGTATTTCAGTTCCAATCCCAATGGTGAGGCGGAAGTCATCAAGGTGTTCTTGAGGCAGAAGGCGGGCATGAAGAAATCAGTGTTTGATTACAACTTTGCGGAACTGACGATTAAAGGGCGTGCTTCGCAGGGTAATCAGCTGACAAAGCATGATATTGTCAAGATTACGCTGATGCAAAAAGGTGTTTCGACCTTGGGAGGTCGCAAAATCTGGTTTGATAAGGATGTTCTACGCTTAAATACGGATGGCAGGGGTGAGTATCTGGGCGAGTTTCAAGGCAGTGATAGGATATTGGTGGTCAATAAGAATGGCTCTTTCCGTACAACGAACTTTGATTTAGAGAACCACTATGAAGACAACTATTTGCTGCTCGAGAAGTTTAATGCACATAAGATTTGGTCGGCCGCCTTCTTCGATGCCGAGCAAGGGTTCTACTACCTGAAACGCTTTCGATTTGAGGAAAGTGCCCGCGTATCGTCTTTCATCGGCGAAACGGAAGGCTCGTTCTTGGCCACATTAAGCTGTGAGAAGCATCCGCGCTTTGAGATTGTATTTGGCGGAAAACAAGAGACACGACCGATAGAGGTCATTGATGTAGAATCATTTATTGCAGAGAAGTCATATAAGGCGCACGGAAAGCGGCTGACAGCGTTTACGGTAAGTAAAGTGAATGAAATAGAGCCTATCGCTTCCGCTGATGGTGATGACAATGCTACTGATGATAGCCATGCTAATAGTGATGTCGGCGCGAATAATGAAGGCGAGGTGAATGATGGTATTCGCTTTGAGATAACGAATCCCTCTCTATTAGAGGGGGGCGAATTGAAATTGGGAGAAGAAACAAAAGACGCATGAAGTACTTCCTTGTAGGATATATGGGGGTTGGTAAAACGCTCTACGGTAAAAAGTTAGCCGCTGAATGGGGCTTGCGCTTCATAGACTTGGATGAGTACATCTCGATGATAGAGCAACATTCGGTGTCGGCGATATTTGCAACGAAGGGGGAACAGTATTTCAGGGACTTGGAGTTGCATTGTTTGCATGAAATATGTCACTTATTTGATGACTTTGTACTGTCCACGGGTGGGGGCACGCCTTGTTTCGGTGACAATATGGAGTATATGAACGAACAGGGGCACACCATTTTCGTGAATGCGGATGTGGACACCATCGTAGGGCGTTTGTCGAAGCATAAACTGAAACGTCCATTGCTTAGCAAACTCAATGACACAGAGTTGCGGGATTTTGTGGTGACCCACTTGACAGAACGAATGCCGTATTACCAACAGGCAAAAGAGATGATTATGAACGATAAATTAATTGATTAAAAAAAAATATGATAAAGAAACGAATTTTAGTTACCGGTGGTGCAGGATTTATTGGTTCTCATTTGTGCGAACGGTTGTTGCATGATGGGAATGAGGTGATTAGCTTGGATAATTATTTTACCGGAGATAAGCAAAACATCGTGTATTTGTTAGATAATCCTTATTTTGAGGCTGTCCGCCACGATGTGACTATCCCTTATTATGTGGAAGTAGATGAAATTTATAATTTGGCTTGTCCTGCTTCCCCTATTCACTATCAGTTTGATGCCATTCAGACTGTCAAGACCTCTGTGATAGGCGCCATCAATATGCTTGGTTTAGCCAAGCGCATAAAGGCCAAGATACTCCAAGCATCTACCAGTGAGGTGTATGGCGATCCATTTGTTCATCCTCAAACAGAAGATTATTGGGGCAATGTGAACCCTATCGGTATTCGTTCCTGCTATGATGAAGGGAAACGCTGTGCGGAGACCTTGTTTATGGACTATCACCGAATGAACAATGTGGACATAAAAATCATCCGCATCTTCAATACGTATGGTCCTAGAATGCATCCGCATGACGGCCGTGTGGTTTCCAATTTCATTATTCAAGCACTAAAAAATGAAGACATCACCATTTTTGGTGACGGCAAACAAACCCGTAGTTTTCAGTATGTTGGTGATTTGATTGAAGGGATGCTCAAGATGATGGAAACGGATAGTTCTTTCGTAGGACCTGTAAACATCGGCAACCCACATGAGTTTACGATGCTTGAATTGGCAGAGAAGGTAATAGAATTAACCGGTTCAAAATCAAAACTTGTATTCTGTCCGCTTCCATCGGATGATCCCAAACAACGGAAACCAGATATCAGTCTTGCAAAGTCCAAACTACATTGGGAACCGACCGTCCAATTGCAAGAAGGATTGAAGAAAACGATAGACTATTTTAAGGGAATTGTTTAGTTATGGAACATGATGCAAAGCTACTAAATATTGCTGGTACGATAAAATAATGTGCCCCTCCTGTCTTTTTTCTTGCACATTTTTTGTCATTTGGGGAAAAAAGACTACCTTTGCCGCCTCAAATAGGAATTAAAATAATGTACAGATGAAAGGAATAAAAATCGTTGTTCTTGCCAAGCAGGTGCCCGATACAAGGAATGTGGGAAAGGATGCTATGAAAGATGACGGGACAGTAAACAGGGCTGCGTTACCGGCCATTTTTAACCCTGAGGATTTAAACGCTCTCGAACAAGCCTTGAGAATAAAAGACAGTGTCAGCGGCTCTACCGTTCACGTAGTGACCATGGGACCCGGACGTGCCGCCGAAATTATCCGCGAGGCCATATATAGAGGGGCTGATGGTGGCTATTTGCTATCGGACAGAGCCTTTGCCGGTTCAGACACCCTGGCGACTTCCTACGCTCTTTCTTGTGCCCTAAGCAACATTGAATATGATGTGATTGTGTGCGGAAGACAAGCTATTGACGGTGATACCGCACAAGTTGGTCCGCAGGTGGCTGAGAAATTAAATTTGCCACAAGTGACTTATGCAGAGGAAATTCTAAGCATTGCGACAGATAAACTTACCATCCGACGCCGATTGGAAAGGGGCGTGGAAGTGGTGGAATGTCCGTTGCCGGCTGTGATTACCGTGAATGGCTCTGCTGCCGCTTGTCGTCCCCGTAATGCGTATCGGATGATGAGATATAAGTATGCCAAAACCCCCAGCGAGACACAGGAAGCCAAGACTGCCAATGGAGAAAGTGCTGCATACCTATATCTATTAGACAGTCGTCCGCATTTGAAGATTACGGAATGGAATGTGACAAACATTAAATCTGATGCTAAGGACTTAGGTCTCAGTGGCTCACCTACGAAAGTGAAGAATATCGAAAGCGTCGTTTTCCAAGCCAAAGAAGCCAAAATACTACAGCCGACAGATAGTGACTTGGATGGGTTGATGAAAGAATTGATTGCAAGTCACACAATCGGATAAGTTGAAAATTAAAGACATACATAATGAATAGCGTATTTGTATATTGCGAAATAGAGGAGGGACTTGTGGCCGATGTAAGTTTGGAATTACTGACCAAAGGGCGCACGCTCGCTAACACGTTGAATGTAAAGTTAGAAGCTGTCGTTGTCGGTTGCGGTTTGGACGGCATCGAAAAGCAGGTGCTCCCGTATGGGGTGGACGTTCTGTGGGTTGCTGACGACAAGCGTTTGTACCCTTACACGACCAATCCGCATACCCATATCTTAGTGAAGCTTTTCGGGGAAGAGAAACCGCAGATTGCCTTGATGGGTGCCACGAGTATCGGTCGCGACTTGGGACCGCGAGTATCATCTGCCCTACACAGTGGCTTGACAGCCGATTGCACGAGTTTGGAAATCGGGACATATCAGGATGCAAAGACACAGAAAGTATATGACAACCTTCTCTACCAGATACGTCCTGCTTTCGGGGGGAATATCGTTGCCACGATTGTAAACCCCGATTGTCGTCCGCAAATGGCGACGGTGCGTGAGGGTGTGATGAAAAAGGAAATCCTCGATGCCAACTACAAAGGGGATGTCAAGAAAATTGACGTAGCGAAATATACCGATGACGTTGATTTTGTGGTGAAAGTGATTGAAAGGCATTTAGAGAAGTCGAAAGTAAACCTCAAAGTGGCCCCCATCATTGTATCGGGTGGGTACGGTGTAGGCTCTAAGGACAACTTCAAGTTATTGCATGAATTGGCGGCTGTGTTGGGTGGTGAAGTTGGTGCTTCGAGAGCGGCTGTGGATGCGGGATTTACCGACCACGAACGCCAAGTTGGGCAAACCGGTACAACCGTTAGACCCAAAATCTATATTGCTTGTGGCATTTCAGGTCAGATACAACATACTGCCGGTATGGAAGAGTCGTCTTTGGTCATCGCCATCAACACCGATGCAAACGCTCCTATCAACAAGTTTGCCGACTATGTGATTACCGGAGATTTGAACACAGTCATACCGAAAATGATTCAGTACTATAAAAAGAACAGCAAGTAACAGCACGCACGTAAAAGGTGCTATTAACCAATCAAACAATATGGGAAATTTTTATACAGATAATCAAAATATTAAGTTTCAGTTCTCACATCCTCTCATGGAGAAGATTGTGACACTGAAAGAGCGTAACTTCACACAGAAAGAGAAATTCGAGGATGCTCCTCAGGATTTTGCAGATGCGTTGGATAACTATGACAAGTCCTTGGAAATCATCGGCGAGGTTTGTGCGGATGTCATCCATGAAAATGCCGAATCGGTTGATGAGCAAGGTCCCAAGGTGGTTGACGGGCACGTGGTATATGCTGATGGCACGAAGCAGAACTTGGCGATGATAAATAAGACCGGCATGAGTTCTATTTCCTTGCCTCGGATGTATGGCGGGTTGAACTTTCCGATAGTACCTTTTATAATGGCTGCCGAGTTAGTGGCTCGTGGTGATGCCGGATTGTCAAACCTCTGGAGTTTGCAGGATTGTGCCGAGACCCTCAATGATTTTGCCAACGAAGAGCAAAAAGCGCGCTACTTACCGCGTGTGCATGCCGGAGAAACGTGCGCCATGGCCTTGACAGAGCCGGATGCAGGTTCCGACCTTCAGGCTGTGCAATTGAAAGCCACCTATTCGGAAGAAGATAAAACGTGGTACTTGAACGGTGTGAAACGCTTCATTACCAACGGCGATGCGCATATATCATTGGTACTCGCTCGTTCAGAAGAGGGCACTGTGGATGCCCGCGGGCTTTCGATGTTCGTCTATGACCGCAATAGCAACGCTATGACGGTGCGCCGTATAGAGAATAAATTGGGCATTAAAGGCTCACCCACCTGTGAGTTAGTGTTTAAGAACGCTCCCGTAGAATTGGTCGGTGAACGTAAATTGGGACTTATAAAATACGTGATGGCCTTGATGAATGCCGCTCGCTTGGGTATCGGTGCACAGTCTGTGGGCATTTCAGAAGCTGCTTATCGCGAGGGACTGAAATTTGCTCAAGAACGGAAGCAATTCGGGAAGGCAATCATCGAATTTCCTGCTGTCTATGAGATGCTTGCGAACATGAAAGCCAAATTGGACGGTATCCGTTCCATATTGTACGAAACTGCCCGATTTGTAGATATTTACAAAATCTATTACCACATTTCCTTAGAGCGTCCACTTGAAAAAGAAGAACGCAATGAGATGAAGGAATACGAGCGGTTATCCAATATCTTTACCCCTTTGACAAAGTTATTTGCCAGCGAATATGCCAATGAAATTTCTTACGATTCCTTGCAGATACACGGCGGCTCGGGATATATGAAGGACTATTCTATTCAACGCTACGTAAGGGATGCCCGCATTACGAACATTTACGAGGGGACCTCCCAATTACAGGTCGTTGCAGCTATCAGGGGCGTTACAACCGGTCAATATGTAAAATATATTCGTGAAGTATATGAACCGGTGGCGGTAAGTGCTGAGCAGGGACAGTTGAAGGCAATCTTGAAAGATTCGACGGACACACTTGAAAGCTTGACAAGTAGCATCAACGAACTCAATACTCCTGAATATACGGACTTTCACGCCCGCAGGTTGGTGGAAATTACGGGCTACACTGTAATCGGTTACTTGCTATTGCTTGATTCACAAAGGGATGCTTCGTATGCAAAATCTGCGGACTTGTTCATTAAATATGGTCAGGCAAAAGTGGCTGCACATACGGCTTTCATTAAGAACTTTAACGTGGAGGATTTAGCGAAATACAAAGGGAACTTGAAAGTTTGAATATCTGCGAGTATCAGCCGTATTCATAGATAATTCAATGAATAAATTATTCAACTAATGAAAATTACCTTATTAGTCGCGTTTACCGCCATTTCTATGGTGTGTAGCGGTCGCCCTGCTGATTTGTTTATTGAAGCAGAGAGTTTTGCAGAGAAAGGTGGCTGGGTCATTGACCAGCAATTTATGGATCAGATGGGCTCGCCCTATCTGATGGCGCATGGCATGGGAGTTCCGGTAGAAAAGGCTTCGACGCGGGTAACCTTCCCGAAAGCAGGTACATACTATGTATATGTGCGTACCTATAACTGGACTTCCCCCTGGAAAAATGCGGAAGGACCGGGTAAATTCAAACTATCGGTCAATGGCAAACAACTATCCGCCGTACTGGGAGTGAAAGGTTCCGAATGGATGTGGCAAGAAGCAGGGAAAGTATCCATAAAAAACGAACAGGCTACGTTAGCGTTGCATGACCTTACCGGTTTCAACGGACGATGCGATGCGATTTATTTCACAACCGAACAGGGAGCAATACCGCCTTCCGATGTGAACGCACTGGAAGCCTTCCGGCGGAAAGCCCTGCAACTACCCGACACACCTCCGACGGCAGGAACTTACGATTTGGTTGTAGTAGGTGGCGGCATTGCAGGCATCTGTGCGGCAATATCTGCCGCCCGTCTGGGTTGTAAAGTGGCATTGATTAACGACCGTCCGGTGCTAGGCGGAAATAACAGTTCGGAGATACGTGTCCATCTGGGCGGACGGATTGAAACCGCCCCTTATAAAGAACTGGGTAATCTGCTAAAAGAATTTGGCCCTACCCGTGGCGGGAACGCGCAACCGGCCGCTCATTACGAAGATGCTCAAAAAGCGGAAGCCGTAGCTAAAGAAAAGAACATCACGCTGTTTTCCAACTATCACGTTTCAGGTGTCGAAATGGATGGACAGAAAATTCGCGCCGTCATCGCCAAACACATTGAAAACGGAACGGAACAGCGATTCTGCGCACCGCTCTTCGCTGACTGTACGGGCGATGGCACGGTGGGTTATCTGGCTGGTGCCGACTACCGCATGGGACGTGAATCACGTAGCGAATTTGGCGAGACCACTGCGCCCGAAAAAGCCGATAAACTGACCATGGGTGCTTCTGTTCAATGGTATTCGGTTGATAACGGGTCATCATCTGGCTTTCCTCTTTTCAACTACGGTGTTACGTTCAACGACAAAAGTTGCGAAAAAGTCACGATGGGAGAATGGACATGGGAAACCGGCATGAACGTTGACCAGATTAAAGATTTTGAACGTATCCGCGATTACGGACTGATGGTTGTCTATTCCAATTGGAGTTATCTGAAAAACAACCTGAAAGAAAACAGTCCCTTCCGTAATCTGAAACTCGGTTGGGTTGCATATATATCGGGGAAACGGGAATCTCGCCGTCTGATGGGAGATTACGTTATGAAAGAGGACGATCTCCGCAAAAATGTTGCCCATGAAGACGGAACAGCCTCAACGACCTGGTCAATAGACTTGCATTATCCCGACCCGAAGAACACGGAAAACTTTCCCGGTGCCGAGTTTAAATCCATTGCCAGGCACATCAACATTTACCCATATCCGATTCCCTACCGCTGTCTGTATTCACGGAACATAGACAATCTGTTTATGGCCGGTCGCAATATCAGTGTAACACACGTGGCATTGGGCACTGTCCGGGTGATGCGTACCACCGGCATGATGGGTGAAGTAGTAGGCATGGCGGTATCGCTGTGCAAACAACACGGCGTACGGCCCCGAGGCGTTTACCAATCTCATCTGGATGAATTGAAAGCGCTGATGCAGGAAGGCGTCGGTCGGAAAGGATTGCCCAACAATCAACCCAATAACCAACACTATAACGAAGGTGGCACGCTGACGAAACCACCAGAAATAAAAAACTAAAAAAATCTTTTGCAAAGTATTTGGTTTTTCAAACAATTTATCTACTTTTGTGCCCTTGTTTCGACAACAAGGGTACTTGATTGTTATGTGTAAATAAAATAAAAATTAAAAAAGTGGATCAAATTAGCTACAAAACTACTTATGTCAACAAAGCTACAGCAAAGAAAGCTTGGGTTTTGGTTGATGCGGAGAATGAGGTTTTGGGACGTTTGGCTTCAAAAGTGGCAAAACTCTTGAGAGGCAAATACAAACCGTCCTTTACGCCGTTTGTTGATTGCGGCGATAACGTAATTATTATTAACGCCGAAAAAATCGTATTAACGGGCAACAAGTTGAGCGATAAATTGTACACCCGCCACTCCGGTTATCCCGGTGGTCAGAGGCAAGTTACGCCGGAGTACGTTCTGGCTACCCATCCGGAAAGAGTGATTGAACATGCCGTAAAAGGAATGCTTCCCAAAAATCGCTTAGGAAGAGCTATTGTTAAAAATTTACACCTTTTTGTGGGTGCTGAGCACGATATGACGGCTCAAAAACCGGAAAAGATAGACTTAAACTCACTTAAATAAATTAGGAATGGAAGTAATAAACACCATCGGCAGACGGAAAGCAGCTGTAGCCCGCGTTTATGTGAGCACAGGACAAGGTAATATCGTGATCAATAGGAGACCCATAGAGAACTATTTTTCTCTTCCTACTCTTCAGTATATTGTAAGACAACCTCTTGAATTGCTTGGTGTTGTAGGTAAATACGACATCAAAGTAAACTTGGATGGAGGCGGTTTCAAGGGACAGGCTGAAGCCTTACGCTTAGGCATTGCCCGCGCATTGGTAGAAATCAACCCCGAGAGCAAATCGCAACTGCGAGCAGCTGGATTTATGACCCGCGACCCACGCGAAGTGGAACGTAAAAAACCGGGACGCCCGAAAGCACGTAAAAGATTCCAGTTCTCCAAGCGATAGAATCAATATATCAATGTATATCAATGTTACTATTAAATATAGTTTAGTATCTAAATTGTCAGGATGTCACCGTAACAGCGTGTGTAACACGCTGTTACAGAAAAAAGGCCTACTTGGTAATTGCTTAATTGAAGAATGTAAACCAAAAAAAATTATTTTATGTCAGCAAATTTTGACGAGTTATTAGAAGCAGGTGTTCATTTTGGACACTTAACACGTAAATGGAATCCGAAGATGTCGCCTTACATCTTTATGGAGCGTAATGGTATCCACATTATTGACCTGAATAAGACAGCGATTTTGTTAGATAGGGCAGCAGCGGCGGCCAAACAAATCGTTCGTTCAGGAAGGAAAATTCTGTTTGTTGCAACAAAGAAACAGGCTAAGGACATTGTTGCAGAAAAAATTTCAAATGTAAATATGCCATACGTGGCGGAGAGATGGCCGGGAGGTATGCTCACCAACTTTCCGACGATTCGCAAAGCAGTGAAGAAGATGGCTACGATTGACAAAATGGAAAACGATGGGACATTCTCTCACCTCTCCAAAAGGGAGAGGTTACAAATTTCCCGTCAGCGCGCCAAATTAGAGAAGAACTTAGGCAGTATCGTTGACCTGAGTCGTTTACCGGCAGCTTTGTTCATCGTGGACGTGATGAAAGAACATATCGCGGTGAAAGAAGCCAAAGCTTTAGGAATACCGGTTTTTGCAATAGTAGATACAAATTCTGATCCCTCGGATGTTGATTTTGTCATTCCAGCAAATGACGATGCCTCGACTTCTATCAGTTTCATTGTTTCTTACATAGCCGATGCTGTAAAAGAAGGATTGAGTGAACGCAAAGTTGAAAAAGGGGACGATGAGAAAAAACAAACTCCCCGAAAAAGTGAGAAAGTAGGATCTGGCTTCCATGCAAAAGAAAATACCAAAGAAAATGTAGAGAGGACAGCAGATGTAGCCGGTATCGCCGTAGAAGAGGACATTTAATGTACTATATATAAACTAACAAAATTATACAAAACTATGGAAATAAAAGCAGCAGATGCAATGAAGTTACGCCAAGCAACCAATGCAGGGTTAATGGACTGTAAGATTGCACTACAAGAAGCGAATGGCGATTTTGATAAGGCGATAGACATCATCCGCAAACGGGGGCTTATCGTTGCCAGCAAACGTGCCGATAGAAATGCCAGTCAGGGATGCGTATTGTCGCGTGCTGAAGGAGGGAAAGCGGCCTTAATCAGCCTGAATTGTGAGACCGATTTCGTGGCTAAAAACGAAAATTATATTAAGTTTGCGACGAAGATATTGGATACCGCTTTTGCCCAAGTCCCCAAAGATTTAGCGGCTTTGTTAGCAATTAAAATTGATGGAAGGAGTATATCCGACCAAGTGTCAGAGCAAACCGGTGTTATCGGAGAAAAAATTGAATTGTCCTCATACAGTCATATCGAGGCTGAGGACACCGTTGCGTACATCCACCCAGGTAATATGTTGGCTACTATCGCAGGTTTCAACAAAAAAGTGACAGATGCGCAGTTGAAAAAAGATGTCGCCATGCAGATTGCTGCCATGTCACCGGTTTCGGTTGATAAAACGGATGTTCCGGCAGCCATCGTTGCCAAAGAACTTGAAATTGGCAGGGAAAAAGCTAAAGAGGAAGGCAAACCTGAAAATATGTTGGACAAGATTGCTGAAGGACGTTTAAACAAGTTTTTTCAAGAATCTACCTTGTTGAATCAGGCCTTTATAAAAGATACCAAACAAACGGTTCGTGATTATATCAAGAAGGCCGATAAGGACTTAACGGTTACCTCCTTTGCGCGGTATTCGTTAAATGATTAGATTTTTTTATTCCTAAATTTTTCATTCTATTTTGGCCTTTTTTGTTATAAATTAGAATCCGCCTTCAACTCAAAAGAATTTCCATCTCCGGTAATCAAATGACATCCTTCGGAGGCTTGCGTTGTATGACCGATGATTTTTATATCTTCACACGTTGCAATGAGTTCATGTTTGTCTATGGGTAGCGTAAAAAGCAGTTCGTAATCCTCACCGCCAGAAAGAGCACAGACTGTGGCGTTCATGTTCAACTCTTCCGCCATTTTAAAGGTTTGGTAGTCAATCGGAATTTTGTCTTCATAGAGGTTGCAACCGATTTTAGAGGCTTTGCAAACCTGTAGTATGTCCGACGACAGACCGTCAGAAACGTCAATCATGGCTGTCGGCGTGAGATTTTTTCCCCGCAGTAACTCTACCACACCCACACGCGCTTCCGGTCGTAGTTGGCGTTCAAGGATATATTCGTATCCCGCAAAATCTGGTTGTGGGGCATCCTTCTGCCCCGTAAACACTCGTTTCTCACGTTCCAACAGTTGCAATCCCATATAGGCTGCACCCAGATTGCCACTTACGCAAATTAGCTGGTTCTCTTTGGCGGTATGCCGGTAGGTGATGCTTTTTTCATCGACTTCTCCGAGTACGGTGACACTGATGTAAAGTCCTGATTTTGAAGAGCACGTATCCCCACCTATCAAATCAATGCCGTACTGTTCGCAAGCAAGATAGATGCCTGCATACAATTCGTCAAGTCCCTCTACCGAGAAATGATTGGAAACGGCAATCGAAACGGTAATTTGTTTTGCCGCTCCGTTCATAGCGCAAATATCGCTTACATTCACTGCAACTGCTTTGTATCCAAGGTGAGTAAGTGGTGTGTAAACCAAGTCGAAATGAATATCTTGAATCAGGAGGTCGGTGCTTACCAAAATCTTTTTACTCCCATAATTCAACAAGGCAGCATCATCTCCTACGCCTTTCAGTGTGGAGGCATTTTTCAACTGAATGTCTTTCGTCAAGTGCTCTATCAGGGCAAATTCCCCTAATGCGGATAGCTCGGTGTATGTATTGTTTTCTTCCATGGTCCCACTAATGTTTAAAAAGATAGTCCAAACCCTTGTATTGCTTCAAATAGCGATATGCTTCGGGCATCCCCATTTTGAAAGCCAAAGCAAATTCGGTAATGATGAAAGTAGTAAAGCTCACTTTATCACTTGTTTCTTTATTTAATCCCGTTGTAGCCATAACAGATAAAATTTCTGCAAATTAGCATTTCAATTATTCAAGTGAGCGCAGCAGTCCTTCCAAGCTATTTTCATCCATTATCAGTACTTGTCGGGCCTTACTTCCTTCAAAGGGACCGATGATACCGGCGGCTGCCAACTGGTCGATAATTCTTCCTGCGCGATTATAGCCTATGGAGAAGCGGCGTTGTATGGCGGAGGTAGAGCCTTGTTGGGAATTAACCACTAAGCGGGCGGCATCTTCAAATAGCGGGTCTTTGGCACCCAAATCGACCTCATTCCCATCTCCTTCTCCATCGGCATGGTATTCTGGCAAATCAAACGCCGTAGCGTACCCTTGTTGTGAAGCGATGTATTTAGTGAGCTTTTCTATTTCGGGGGTATCGACGAAAGCGCACTGCACGCGGGTCATCTCGCTATTAACGGATATTAGCATATCACCTCGCCCAATGAGTTGGTTGGCACCCGAAGCATCCAAAATCGTGCGGGAGTCCATCATCGAGGATACCTTGAACGCAATACGGGCAGGAAAATTAGCCTTGATTAAGCCGGTAATTACCTTCACATCAGGTCGCTGCGTGGCAATAATCATGTGGATACCAACAGCACGTGCCAGCTGGGCGATGCGGATAATCGGCTTTTCCACTTCCTTACCGGCAGTCATAATCAGGTCTGAAAACTCATCCACAATGACCACGATAAACGGCAAGTAGCGGTGACCTTTTTCAGGATTGAGCTGACGCTTGATAAATTTGTCGTTATAGTCCTTTATCTTATTGACTCCTGCTTGTTTCAAAAGGTCGTAGCGCGTATCCATCTCAATACAAAGGGAATTGAGGGTATTCACCACCTTTTCGTTTTCCGTGATAATGGCCTCCTCTTCGTCCGGTAATTTGGCTAAAAAGTGCTTCTCTATGATGGCATAGATGCTCAGTTCCACCTTCTTAGGGTCAACGAGCACCAGTTTCAGTTGCGAGGGATGCTTTTTGTATAACAGTGAAGTAATGATAGCGTTCAAACCAACGGATTTACCTTGTCCCGTGGCACCTGCCACCAAAAGATGGGGCATTTTCGTTAAATCGAATGTATAAGTCTCATTAGAAATCGTTCGTCCGATAGTAATGGGAAGTCCCTCATTCATCTCTTGGAACTTTTTCTCGGAGAGGATACTGCGCATGGACACCGTTTCGGGGTGCTGGTTGGGCACTTCAATACCGATAGTTCCTTTTCCGGGTATCGGTGCAATAATGCGGATACCAAGGGCAGAGAGACTCAGCGCGATGTCGTCTTCCAAGTTCTTGATTTGGGATATTTTGACACCCGGAGCCGGTACAATCTCGTACAATGTGACCGTAGGACCGATGGTAGCCTTTATTTTCGTGATATCTATCTTAAAGTTTTTCAGCGAACCAACAATCCTGTTCTTATTGGCTTCGAGTTCCTCGTCTGTCACTTTTGACTTGCCGGATACGCGCTCTTCCAACAAATCCAAGGGAGGATATTTGTAATTGGACAAATCCAAGGTGGGGTCATAATTTCCGATAGGCTTGTTCTGACTGACTGTTTCAGCCGGTCTGCTCGCTGTCACAACCAATTGAATGTCATTCGTCTGTCCGGTAGAAAAACTCATTAATTCCTCCGGCTCGTCCCTTTCATCGCTTTCCACACTAACACCGTTAGCATTTCTACGATCACTCTCATAAATAAAGTGTTCATCATTCTCGTCCACTCCGGCATAAATATCCCCGACCACATTCTCGTCCACTTCTCTATATCCATCATCGTCCTTTTTACCCATAGCCGTGTCACCTTCATTTTCGCTACTTCCATCTCTTTTGCCCATCGTCGCATCGCTCTCATTTTCGTTGCTTTCATCCTTTTCTGAGATGACATCCGGCAGGACTTCCTCGGTTTTGGCAAACATCTTTTTCACTAACTCCACGCATTTGTAGAATGTCGGTTCAAAGCCGAAGAAGAGAATGGCGGTAGCCGAAAGGAGTATAATAAAAAAGGTACCGACCTGTCCCACAAGGGATGACAACCACAAGTTTACAAAATAGCCGTGAGCACCGCCAAGATAGAGATAAATCCGTTGAGTGCCAATGGCTGCGTAAATCAGTTCGGAAAAATAGTCTGCACAAACAGAAAACCAGAGCATCAACACGAGGCTAAGGAAGATTTTGCGTGCAAAGCGAGTGATGTCCTTGCCTATAATTCGCAAAGATAGGATTATTAATAGGTAACAAAGGATAAAGGATGCAAGTCCGAACCACCTGTTTATCAGCAAGTCGGACAACCATGCACCAAACTTGCCGGCAGGACTGTCAGATTGAAGACTGATATTGGTAACAATTGTACGCAATCCTTTGTCAACAAGGCTTTGGTCTATGCCACCGGAGAAGAAAAAGCAGACCATGGCAAATAGCGTATAGATAGATAACAGCAGGAGTGCCAACCCGAAAATGGCACGTGTCCGTTGGTCTATAAACGGAGTTCGTTCGCTTGCGGTTTTACGTTTCTTAGAGGTGAGTTCAGTGTCTTTCTTTCCCATAAATCAGTTCCAACTTTTGTGGCAACAAAATTACATGAAAGTCACGGGATTTGCAAGTGCCCATAATGAAAACAAATAAAAAACTGCTTTTTTGCAGAGGAAAGATACTTTTGTTGCAAAAAAAATCACCAAGACTATTGCATGGTATTAAATTTTCTTTGTACATTTATGGCCTCAAATTAATCACATTATTAATAGTAAATTTACGAATATGAAAAAACAAGTTGCATTAGGAATTGACGTTGGAGGTACAAACACTACCTTCGGTTTTATTGACAGAGACGGTAACTATCTTGCCGATGGGAACATTTTAACGCAGACACACGAAGACATTAGCGATTATTTGCGTGAGCTGCATTACGAGATTGAAAAAGTGACGGATACTATTCGCGAAAAGGTTGACATTGTCGGCATCGGTATTGGTGCTCCCAATGGTAATTTTTACAAAGGGACGATAGAGTTTGCGCCCAACTTGAGGTGGAAAGGGGTGGTTCGGCTGTGTGATTTGTTGAAAGAATACTACCCACAACTACCTATATACATGACGAATGATGCGAATGCTGCGGCTATTGGTGAAATGGTTTATGGCGGTGCCAAGGGAATGAAGGATTTTATCATGGTAACGCTCGGTACCGGCTTGGGTAGTGGATTTGTTGCCAACGGTCAGTTGATATATGGACACGACGGATTTGCTGGAGAATTGGGACACGTGATAGTTGCTCCTAACGGCAGGCAATGTGGATGCGGAAGATTAGGATGCTTGGAGACTTACGTTTCTGCCACCGGTGTGAAGAGAACAGCTTATAAAATGCTTGCCCGATACACCGCTCCCAGTATATTACGTACGATTCCGTTCAACGACATGACGGCCAAAATAGTAGCTGACGCTGCTCTAAAAGGCGACCAGATAGCGATAGACATCTTCAAATATACCGGTAAAATGTTGGGTGAAGCTTTAGCAAATGCGGTGACATACACCAGTCCCGAGGCCATTTTCTTGTTTGGGGGATTAACCAAAGCCGGTGACCTGCTATTTAAACCCACACACGACCACATGGAAATGAATATGCTGAAGATATTTGCCAACAAAGTGAAATTATTGCCTTCGCAATTGGACAAGAATGCCGCCATTTATGGCTCGGCTGCCTTGGTTTGGAATGAATTAAAAGTGTAATTGACGGGGGGGAAGTTTGGAATTTGTATTAACACCAAATCTAAGAATTGAGAAAGAACGTAGGCGTTATCTTGGCTGGAGGGAAAGGAAGCAGGATGGGCGGGGTATTTCCGAAACAGTACCTTATCATTGCCGGAAAAACGGTGTTAGAACATTCTGTTACCGTATTTCAAAACAACTACTTGATTGATGAAATCGCAATTGTGGCAGAGGCTACATACCACAATGACATTGAGGAAAGTATAAAAAAACATCACTTTACCAAGGTGAAACACATCATTGAAGGTGGTAGAGATCGCTCGGATTCCAGTCTTGCTGCTCTTCGGCTTTATCAAGGGGAGGATTGCAATGTTTTGATACATGATGCTGCCAGACCCTTAGTGAGTGCGCGCATTATCAATGAGGTCGTGAAGGCATTAAAGACTTATCATGCTGTGAATGTGGTTATTCCGGTGACAGATACGATTATCCGAACAGATGCAACGCAATTGTTCCAATCTGAGCCCCTTGCTCGTTCCATGTTATATATGGTGCAAACGCCACAAGGATTTTATGTTAAGACCTTAAAAGAGGCGTTTGACGTGGCATTGAAAGATGTTCGCTTCAAAGTGACGGATGATTGCAGTATCGTAAGCAAATACCTGCCGGATGAAAAGATTAAAATGGTGGCAGGGGACGTTTCCAACATTAAATTAACACAACCGCAAGATATCGAAATGGTGGAATTGTTATTGAAAAAACGGGCGTTGTAATGTGAGTAAACCCGTGTGGTTACTCTGTTTTTGTAAAATGATTATAATCTATATCAACTTATTGCAACTTACCGCGATTTTTCATAATCAATAAATGAATAGTCAAATTCATTCTTTTCATCTGCTTTAAAATCTTCTCTTTGCACTTCTACCCAACGCCGGTCAATGGGTGGAATAAACGTATCTCCCTCAATCGTAGTGTGTACCAAGGTGAGGTATAAGCGTTCGGCTTTTTCCCAAAATAGAGTATAAATACTTCCTCCACCTATTATAAATACCTCCGGTTCTGTGTTTAGAATCTGTAAGGCTTGTTCCATGCTCGTTACGACTTCACAGTCAGGAGCTTTAAAGGTCGAATCAGTGGAAATCACGATGTTGCGTCTTTCGGGAAGTGCTTTGCCGATAGACTGAAATGTTTTGCGTCCCATGACAATGGTATTCCCCATGGTCATGGCTTTAAAACGCTTTAAATCAGCTGATAGATGCCATAGTAAGGCCTTGTCTTTGCCTATTACATTGTTTTCCGAAGCAGCGACGATAAGGGATATTTTCATATAGCCATCCTTTTTAAATATTCCAATTCTAACAACGACAAATATAGAAAAAATCCTTCAACTCGCAAAATATTTTGTAAGTTAAATATTTGTTAGCTGCTAAAATGAAGGATTTAATTCATTATATCGCTACAAAATTAAAACAAAAATTTGATTCGCATAATAATCTGTCTTTTTTCACTACTTTTGTACCGTTTATTTTTAATGACATCAAAATGAATTTTACCCAAACGTCCAATCGGATTTTTAAGCAGGCAATTACGGACTATCATGTTTCCGATCGTGTTGATACACCAATCAATAACCCTTTTCCCATCAAAAGTATTGAGTACTATCTGTATCTGAAAAACTGGATAGACACGGTACAGTGGCATTTTGAGGATATTATTCGCGATCCGAATATAAATCCGACAGAGGCACTTGTTTTAAAGAGGTGCATAGATAAATCCAATCAGGACCGCACCGATTTAGTCGAATTAATAGACAGTTACTTTTTGGCTCAATACAAAAACGTGAAAGTCTTGGGTAGTGCGACGATTAATACGGAAAGTCCGGCTTGGGCGATAGACCGCTTGTCTATTCTTGCTCTCAAGATTTATCACATGCAACAAGAAGTGGAACGCAATGATACGACACCCGAACATCACGCACAGTGTCAAGCGAAACTGACCGTTTTGATACAGCAAGAAAAAGACCTTTCCAATGCCATCGAGCAATTACTTGAAGATATTGAAAACGGACGCAAGTACATGAAGGTATATAAACAGATGAAAATGTATAACGATCCGGCACTCAATCCTGTATTGTATGGCAAGAAATAACAAATTTAACAAAGAAAAATACGACCGCCTATTGGAGGATGGATACTATTTTTCTCTTTGACAAACTTATTTATTTAATACTCACGACTCTGTATTTGTTCTTTCCGATAAATACGATGACGGCGGCTTTGAGGTCGGTACGACTACTCAGGCGATGCGAACCGATGTATTGCTGCATTTGTTCTTCACCTTTCTTTTGCTGCTTCGCGATTTCCTCTTCGCTCGCATCCGTCTTACAGTATTTTAACTCTAATGCCCATTCATATTTTACCTGAGGCAGGAGGGGACTGCGTTGCAAATAAATATCTGCCCGACCGGGAACGGCTTCATATTCACTCATCGGAATGTATATCAGGCTCATGAACAAATAAGCCAACAGCAATATCTGAATATATTTCTCATCAAACTGCCGCAAGTCGAAATCGGACAATTTACTGAATGCGTTTTCCGAAACGTAGGCGATGAAGCGTTCCAAATCACCTTCCATGGCAAGCGCGGTGATGGCTTCATCAAGATAACGTGTTTCAAGGGTCATCTCTGGCGAGTGCTCGCGAACTAATTTCATGATATATTCCCAATAAAGAGTTCGGATAGAATAATTCGGAATGCCCAAGCGCACCTTGCGCATTACCGGTTCCTTGATAGTAAGCAAGCCCATGTAGAACAGCAGGGAAATGAAATAATCGGTATCGTTCAGCGTATCTATCGAAAATTTACTCAACACTTCCGCTATAATTCCATCTTCCTTGATGATTTGAATCAGGGTGGCACGGTTGCCGTCATTTTGAGTAAGCTTTTGCAAGCGTCCGTAATCTGTTTTCAAGTTCTCATCAATAATGCTATCTGGCACTCGGTGTAAATCTACAATCTGATTGAAAAAATAGAGTATCATAGCCGGATTATATACTCTGTTTGCTCCATTTTTATTAAATAGGTACCCGTCATAATAGGCTTCCATATCCACATTGATGAAATCAGGATTGACACCGGTTTCGTGCATTAGCCATTCGACCTCTGTCTTTGTGAATCCCATCATCTCGTTGTACTTTTCGTGCAGTGTGAGGTTGGTGGCTATGTTATACCCGCTGGTGAGGTCGTCAAGCATTACCGGTGAGATGCCTGTGATAAATGTGCGGCTTACAATCGATGATTTGGTGGCATCTTTTATTCTTTCGTAAAAATCGCGTACAATACCGTTGGCTGCTATCATGGCTTTATACAAATCCTTTCCCAGACGTTTGCCCATGGCAATGAGGTCGTTGGCAAAATGGTCGTATTCATCAATGATGATATATATTCTTTTCCCTGCGGATTCTACTGCATTAAAGGCAATTTGTAAAGAGCCAATGCCTCTTTTTTCATCATTTATTTTCTGAATGAAAATGCTGCTATCAGGGATAATATTACGATAAGTATTGATAAAAGCCCAAACCGTATCCTGTACTTTTTCGGAAAAAGACTTCACAAATCCCTGTTCGCTGGAAGTATCCAAACCTGAAAAATCAAATTTCAGTACTGCATACATATTTCTTTCGGGCGTAGGATGCTTGCCAATATAAAGGTCGCCAAACAAGGTTTCAAATTCGTCTGCGTGGTTGAGGCCATAATAATACGACAACGTCATAAAAAACAAGCTCTTGCCGAACTTGCGCGGACGGATAAAAAATTGATTGGGGTTGGTTTCATTTTCCAACATTTCTATATACATGGTTTTATCCACGTAGGCATAGTTTTCAAGGATAATCCTTCTAAAATCTGAACTACCATAAGGTAACCTTTTGTATTTTTTTTCTTCCATCGCTTTGTAAAATTTATGAGTGCAAAGTTAGCATAAAATCGAGGATTTCCAAGTACATGAATAAAAAACAGTTTTTTCAGAGGAAAAAGTAGTGATGTATCATTTTTATGTTGTATATTTGTGCCGTTTCTGCCGTAGGTCAATGACCTGCGGATAGTATAGACGCAAAATCTTGCGTCTATGCAGAAAAATAATTAACCAAATAATTGACTAAAATAATTGAGTACCTTGGAAACATTAAAACAAACGGTTTATCAGGCCAATTTAGACCTTGTTCGTCACGGGTTGGTGATTTTTACCTGGGGAAACGTAAGCGGAATAGACCGCGAAAAAGGGCTGGTCGTCATCAAACCTTCCGGCGTTTCGTATGATAATATGAAGTCGGAGGATATGGTCGTGCTGGATTTGGACGGAAATAGTGTGGACGGAAAATTAAAGCCATCGTCCGATACCGCCACGCATTTGGCATTATACAAGGCATTCCCTTTTATTGGAGGCGTTGTACATACCCATTCTACGTATGCAACCGCTTGGGCACAGTCGGGTTGTGATATTCCCAATATCGGAACGACCCATGCCGATTATTTCAAAGATGCCATTCCCTGTACCCGCCCAATGACACCGTCGGAAATAAACGGTGCTTATGAAGCGGAAACCGGCAATGTCATTGTGGAACGTTTTTCCGACGGGCCCAGTACAAAAGGTATAAAAGATATAAATGCAGAATATACGCCCGGTGTTCTCGTAAACAACCACGGTCCCTTTGCGTGGGGAAAAGACGCAAGCGATGCCGTACACAATGCTGTTGTACTGGAACAAGTGGCGAAAATGGCATATATCGCGCTGGGTATCAATCCCAAATTGACAATGAACGACGAATTAATAAAGAAGCATTTTTACCGAAAACACGGAGAGAATGCTTATTATGGACAGTAAATAAATATATAAACAATATAAAAAATATTATCATGGAAAATTTCAAAGATTTAGAAGTATGGTTTGTCACCGGTGCACAATTGTTGTACGGAGGTGATGCGGTAGTAAAAGTAGATGCACATTCTACTGAAATGGTACAAGGTTTGAATACCTTGGGTAATTTGCCGGTAAAAGTGGTTTACAAAGGAACAGCTAACTCGTCAAGCGAAGTTTCGGACATCATGCGTGCTGCCAACGGCGATACCAAATGTATTGGCGTCATCACTTGGATGCACACTTTTTCACCCGCTAAAATGTGGATTCACGGTTTGATGGATTTCAAGAAGCCGTTATTGCACCTTCACACGCAATACAATGAGCAAATTCCATGGAATGAGATAGACATGGATTTTATGAATTTAAATCAATCGGCGCACGGCGACCGCGAATTTGGATTTATCACCAGCCGCCTACGCAAACCGCGCAAAGTGGTGGTTGGTTATTGGAAAGATAAACCGACACACGAAAAAATTGCGAATTGGATGCGTGTAGCCGCCGCTTGGGCGGATTCGCAAGATATGCGTATCATTCGTTTTGGCGATAATATGAACAACGTTGCCGTAACTGATGGCGACAAAGTGGAAGCGGAAATCCGTTTGGGCTACCATGTGGACAATGCGCCGATTGCAAAATTGGTTCCCTACGTGGAAGCGGTTAGCGAAGCGGAAATTGATGCCTTGGTTGCCGAATATGAAAAATTGTACGATTTTGCCGCCGATTGCAAAAAAGGCGCAGAAAAGCACCAACATGTGCGCGATGCAGCTGCTCAAGAAATCGGTCTGCGCCGTTTCTTAGAAGACAAGGGTGCGAAAGCCTTTACCACCAGCTTCGATGAATTGGAAGGCATGAAGCAACTCATGGGTTTTGCCTCACAGCGTTTGATGGCGGAAGGCTACGGCTTTGGTGCAGAAGGCGATTGGAAAACGGCAGCATTGGTGCGTACCATGTGGGTGATGGGACAAGGCTTGCCCGGCGGACAGTCCTTCCTCGAAGATTATACCTTGAATTTTGACGGTGCCAACAGTTCCATTCTGCAAGCGCACATGTTAGAAATCAATCCCGAAATAGCGGCTAAAAAACCACGCATCGAAGTGCATTTTTTAGGTATCGGCGATGCAGGAACTTGCGCCCGTTTAGTCTTTCAGGCGCATTCCGGTAAAGGAATTGCAGCCACCATCGTGGATATGGGCAACCGCTTCCGCATGATTGTCAACAAAGTAGATGTAATTGAACCGAAAGCCTTGCCTAAATTGCCGGTTGCCTGCGCTTTATGGAAACCGCAGCCTAACTTGGAAATCGGTGCCGGTGGATGGATTTTAGCCGGTGGAACACACCATTCCAGTTTCTCGTACTCGCTGACGGTTGAACATTTGGAAGATTATGCCGAAATTGCCGGTATCGAATTGTTGACTATTGATAACGATACGACCATCAGCAAGTTAAAATTTGACTTGAAAGTAAATGAAGTGTATTATTTATTGAATAAAGCAGTACAATGAAAAAAATTGTGATGATATTGTGCTTGCTGAATGTCACATTGACTGCATTTTCACAGACACAGTACGCTTTTGTTTTAGACACAAAAAAGACAGGTGTAGCCATACAACAGGATATGTACGGTATTTTCTTTGAAGACATCAATTTTGGTGCCGATGGCGGTCTCTATGCCGAATTGGTCAAAAACCGTTCATTCGATTTCACCAACTCACCCTTGATGGGTTGGAAGGCGTATGGTTTGGTAGAAGTGCGAGAGGATGATGGTCCTTTTAACCGAAATCCGCATTATGTGCGACTGACCAATCAACGGGAACTGCTTACAGGCACGGGGCTGATGAATGAAGGTTTTACCGGAATCGGTATCAAAACCGATGAAACCTACCGTTTTTCGGTATATGCACGTTCCATTGACGGAACATCGAAAACAGTTTTTGCTGAACTAATCAGCAGTCAAAACAATCCGTCCGGCAGTGTTGAAATAAAAGTAGAAGGGAAAGGTTGGAAGAAATATACCGGTGAAATCAAAGGAAAAGTAACCGATGCACATTGTCGATTGAATGTGAAATTGATGACTGCCGGTGTGGTTGATTTGGAACATATTTCGTTATTTCCGGCTAAAACATGGAAAAACCGCGAAAACGGGATGCGCCTCGACTTGGCACAAGCCTTGGCAGATTTGAAACCCGGTGTTTTCCGTTTTCCGGGAGGATGTATTGTGGAAGGCAATAATCTGGCAACTCGCTATCAGTGGAAAAACAGTGTGGGGCAGGTGGAAAATCGTCCTGTCACTGAAAATCGTTGGAATTACGAAATTAAGCACAGGTTTTTTCCGGATTATTTTCAATCGTACGGGCTTGGTTTTTTTGAGTATTTCCAGTTGGCGGAAGATTTTGGTTCAGAGCCGCTTCCCGTCATCAGTTGCGGCTTTTCGTGCCAGTTTCAACACGGACGTGAGCAAGTCGTTCCCTTGGATTCGCTGCAACCGTATATTGACGATGCTTTGGATTTAATTGAATTTGCCAATGGCTCGGCTACAAGCACTTGGGGCAAAGTTCGCGCGGACATGGGACATCCCGCGCCCTTCAATATGAAATATTTAGCCATAGGCAACGAGCAATGGGGCGAGCAATATCATCTGTATTTAGAGGCATTTATGAAGCAAATCCGCCCGAAATATCCCCATATCAAAATTGTGGGAACGGCAGGACCTTCGGCATCAGGAAGAGAATTTGACCGCTTATGGCCTCAAATGAAAGCCTTGAAAGTTGATTTAGTGGATGAACATTATTATATGTCGCCGGAATGGTTTTTGGAAAATGCGAAACGCTACGATAACTACGACCGAAGGGGTCCGAAAGTCTTTGCCGGAGAATATGCCGCACACACGCGCCCGGGAAGAAAGAACAGTTTAGAAGCTGCTTTAGCCGAAGCTGCTTTTCTCACCGGTGTCGAACGCAATGCCGATGTGGTGCATTTGGCAACGTATGCCCCGCTATTGGCGCATGTGGATGCCTGTCAATGGAGTCCCGATTTGATTTGGTTTGACAACTTGACGGTGGTTAAAACGCCGAATTACTACGTTCAGCAACTCTATTCCCATCACAAAGGAACAAATGTGTTGCCACTGACATGGAACGGACAACCGCTGACCGGACAAAACGGCTTGTATGCCTCCGCAGTGTACGATAAAGTGCAGAACAGCTATATCATCAAAGTTGCCAATGTTGAAAAAGAAGCGAAAGAAATAACCGTCACCCTATCCGGTCTGAAGAAAAATGCTCAGTTGACACTTGGAGAAGGTATCCGGCTGAAAGCGGAAAACAAAACAATGGAGAATACATTAGAAGCTCCTTTTGCCATTATTCCGGAAAGCACTGCGGCAACATTAACGGACAATCAATTGAAAATTACGGCAGAAAAAGAATCATTTACCGTTTATAAAATAAATTTGACGCAATGAAAAAGAAACTGTTTTATTCCTTAGTGCTTTTACTTGCAACTACAAATGTATTTGCGCAATACAAGTTCGACAACATCCTGTATGGTGCTGCCTATTATCACGAATATATGCCTTCGGAACGGTTGGACGAAGACATAAAAATGATGAAAGCCGCCAATGTGTCGGTGGTGCGTGTGGGCGAATCAAGCTGGGCATTGTTCGAGCCGCAGGAAGGCGTGTTTGAGTTTGCCTGGATGGACCGTATCCTTGATAAAATGCAGGCAGCCGGTATAAAAGTTATTTTCGGAACGCCGACGTATTCCATTCCTGCCTGGATGGCTCACCGCTACCCCGAAGTGTTGGCAGAACATACAAAAGGCGGCAAAGCGTATTACGGCATCCGACAAAACATGGATTTCACCAATCCGACTTATCTTTTCTTTTGCGAACGGATTATCCGCAAGCTGATGGAACATTATGCGCAACATCCGGCAATTATCGGCTATCAGGTGGATAATGAAGTAGAAGCGCGCGGAGTGAACAACCACGATTATTTTGTCGGATTTCGCAATTACGTGAAAGGGAAATTTCACGGTGACCTCCAATTGCTTACCAAAGAATGGGGAATGAATTACTGGGGAATGAATATTCATACATGGGAAGAATTTTATCCGCTTGACGGAGTAACCAACCCTTCGTACAAACTCGAATGGGAACGCTATAACCGCTTTCGATTGGCTGAATTTTTGAATTGGCAATGCGATATTGTGAATCAATACAAACGCCCTGACCAATTCGTAACCCATTGTTTTATGCCCTCTTTTCATAATATAGACCATGTGGAAAGTTTCCGGCAAATGCAATATCCTGCTGGAAACGTATATCATAACGTCCAAGATGGTCAGGATGGACGGTCGATTGCGTATGTGGGCGATTATATTCGCACAGTGGCAAAAGGCAATTATCTGATTACCGAAACCAACGCGCAGGCAATAGGTTGGGATTCCAGAGGTCAAAAACCGCTTTATGATGGGCAATTGCGGCAAAATGCGTATGCGCAATTGGCTTCGGGTGCCAATATGGTGGGATATTGGCATTGGCACACGCTTCACTACGGACAGGAAACGTATTGGCGCGGCATTTTGGGACAGGATTTGCAACCCAACCGCATCTATAACGAATTTACAACAACGGCAAAAGAATTTAAACGTATCGGAAAAAATCTTGTCAACCTGAAAAAAGAGAACAAGACTGCCATACTTTACAGCCACGACTCGTATCACGCCCTCAATTTTATGCCGTACACCAATTGGGAGAGATATCCTGTACAAATGGTACACAGTGCTTTATACAATCAAAATATCGAAACAGACATTATTCCCTGCGACAAATGGACGGATTTCAGTAAGTATAAAATGCTTGTTATTCCGCCTTTGTATGTGGCTGCTGACAATTTGCTTGAAAAAATAGAGGCTTTTGTAAAAAACGGTGGAATTGTGGTGATGATGTTCAAAAGTGGTTATACCAACGAATACAATGCCGTCAGGGCCGAATTGGCACCGTCCTCCATTTTGCGCAAAGCCGCAGGATTTTACTATCAGGAATATGCCAATATTCCCAATACACCCTTGCGTCTGACCGAAAATGCCCGCTTTTCTGCCACCGGAAAATTAACAGCGAGTGAATGGTACGAATTTCTGATTCCGGAGACTGCCAAGCCGCTTGCCTACGCCGAGCATAAATTTTACGGGAAATGGGCTTGCATCACGGAAAACGCTTATGGCAAAGGAAAATTGATTTATATAGGTACTTATCCATCGCAAGATTTGTTGGAAAATATTATTCGTCAGGCAGCCACTGAGGCGACTATTTTAACGCCGCAAAATGATTTCAAATTTCCGATAATCATTCGTTCCGGTAAAAATGATGCCGGAAAATCGTTGCATTACATTTTCAATTTCAGTGACGAAGAAAAGACGGTAAACAACCCATTTTCAAAGGGGAAAGAGTTGATTTCGGGCGAAAAAGCAACCGACAAGCTCACACTTGGTGCATGGGATGTAAAAATAATAGAGAATTAGTCAACCTTTACCACTCACACAATTCCCTCTCTCAAAATGTCGTGTACATGGACCATACCTTTGTATGTAGTATTTTCATCGACGACGACCAATTGCGTGATGCTATTCTTTTTCATCAGCAGATAAACATTGTATGCCAATTCATCCTGAGCAACCGTTTTTGGCGAAGCACTCATAATATCTTTGGCCTGTAAGCGGCTGATGTAGAGCATGTCCGGATATTTTTCCAGCATACGGCGTAAATCACCATCTGTAATGATACCCAATAATTTATTGTCTGTATCGACTACAGCCACAGCCCCTAAGCGACCTTTGGACATTTCCACTATCAGAGTGCGTATCGTATCGTTTGGATTGACAGAAGGTCGTTTCTCTTTATCGTAAACGTCGGCTATGCGTGTATATAAGCGCTTCCCCAAGGATCCACCCGGGTGGAACTTAGCAAAGTCATTCGATGAAAAACTTCTGCACTCAATTAAGCATATCGCCAGTGCATCCCCCACCACTAGCTGGGCGGTCGTTGAACTCGTCGGTGCCAAATTATGGGGACATGCCTCTTGGGGTACGGTCGTTTTTATCACATATTGTGCATTGTGAGCCAGAAAAGAATCTGTATTTGCCACGATAGCCACCATATTTTGGTTCCCAAGCCCTCGAATTAGGGGTAGTAAGACTTTAATTTCAGGTGTGTTACCGCTTTTTGATACAAAAATCACAATATCTTCCGGTCTGACCATCCCCATATCGCCGTGAATGGCATCTCCCGCATGTAAAAATACGGAAGGCGTACCTGTGGAGTTTAAAGTGGCAACGATTTTCTGCGCAATGATGGCACTCTTTCCGATACCAGTCAGGATAACCCTTCCATTCGTTTTGCAACTATTATGGTAGATTAGGTTCACCACTTTCTCGAAATCAGCCCCAATATCGGCTATCAAGTTGTGAATTACTTCCGCTTCTTTCAGAATAACTTCTTTTGCTATTTTCTGTATATCAACCATTTATACTAAATTATAGTTTGTCTTTCCTACTCCGCAGAGGGCGGTAGAAATACTTCTTGTTTGCGGTCACAAATATAGCCTTTTTTTTAACGACAAACTATTGAAACAGTTTGATTGTTTTGTTTCTATTTTGTACATTTGCACCCCAATGTATAAAAAATAAGCTTATGACTGAATTGAAGAAAGAAACCGGAACAGAGAATGTAAAAAGAGGGCTCGCCGAGATGTTGAAGGGCGGCGTTATCATGGATGTTGTAAATCCTGAGCAGGCAAAAATTGCCGAGGAGGCAGGTGCTGTGGCCGTAATGGCCTTGGAGCGCGTTCCTTCGGATATTCGCGCTCAGGGCGGCGTGGCACGTATGTCCGACCCTGAAATGATTATAGGTATCCAAAAAGCGGTGTCCATACCCGTCATGGCGAAAGTCCGCATTGGACATATCGTGGAGGCGCGTGTCTTGGAGGCTTTGGATATTGATTTTATTGATGAAAGTGAGGTACTGACCCCTGCGGATGACGTTTACCATATCCTAAAGTCCGATTTCAATGTACCTTTTGTGTGTGGTGCCCGCAACTTGGGTGAGGCACTGCGCCGCATTGGTGAAGGTGCTGCTATGATACGCACAAAAGGGGAAGCCGGGACCGGTGATGTCGTGGAGGCTGTGCGCCATATACGTCAAGTAAATGAAGATATACAGCGCGTTGTGAGTGCTACGCCGATGGAATTAATGACCATCGCCAAAGACTTGGGAGCACCATACGAGTTGGTTGTGCAGGTAAAAAAATTAGGTCGCCTGCCGGTAGTAAATTTCGCGGCCGGAGGAGTAGCGACTCCTGCGGATGCCGCTTTGATGATGGAGTTGGGATGCGACGGCGTATTCGTAGGCTCAGGTATCTTCAAATCTGATAATCCCGCTAAACGTGCCAAAGCAATCGTAGAGGCCGTTGCACATTATAAAGATGCCAAATTAATTGCCGAAGTATCAAAAGGATTAGGCGAAGCGATGCGCGGACAGAGCGTTGCCCACTTGGAAGAAAAGGACAAATTGGCGGGACGCGGGTGGTAACATGAAAATCGGAATTTTAGCTTTACAAGGTGCAGTGAGAGAACATCGTCGCACCTTGCAGCATTTAGGGGTGACAACTGTCGATGTGTTGTACCCTGCCGACTTGCAAGGAATTGATGGTCTGGTTATCCCCGGTGGAGAAAGTACCACCATGGGAAAACTCCTTGTTCGCTATAACTTACTAAAACCTATTGCCGAATTAGGTCGCAAAGGACTACCGATTTTCGGTACTTGCACCGGTTTAATTCTCTTATCCAAACACATCAATGGCAGTGAGCAGTATCGTTTAGACTTGATGGATACCTTCGTGGAGCGCAATGCCTTTGGTCGGCAATTAGCCAGTTTTGAAGCAGACATGGAAATTCCCGCTTTGGCTGATATAGGCGACAATGCAGGAAATAATACCCCTTTTCACACTATTTTTATTCGCGCACCATATATTGAAAAAGTGGATGACAAAGCAGAACCAAAGGTAATACCATTACTCACAGACAACGGAAAAATACTCTTCGCCGAACAGGGCAATTTGTTGGCAGCAGCTTTCCATCCCGAATTGACGGATGATACACGTGTGCATGCCTATTTTCTGAAAAAAGTTCGAACATTGAAACCCTGAAACTGTGAAACTTTTTTTATACCTTCGCCCCGCCAAAAAGAATTGTGACGCCCAAAAGAATAGTGAACCATGTCGAATTTTTTACTCGTCCTTGCTATAGTTGCAGCCTCGCTACTCCATGAACCGGAAGATCCGCATCGACTGGCCATTGAATGGAGCGAAGCCAAATTGCAAACAATGACATTAGACGAAAAAGTGGGACAGCTACTGATGATTGCTGCTTACAGCAACCGAAATCGCAAATACGAGGAAAGTGTCCGCAAACTCGTTCAAAAATACAATATTGGTGGTATTGTCTTTTTTCAAGGCGATCCGGACAAACAAGTAAAGTTTACGAATGAATTGCAGAAAGCTGCCAAATACCCCCTTCTTATCGGATTAGACGCAGAGCATGGCGTTGGATGGCGCTTAGAATCTGCGATGGAATTTCCTCAAATGCTCACAAATGGTGCTATCGTTGATGATTCGCTTCTCTTTCGGATGGGTGCTGCTATTGCCCGTCACTGTAAGACTATCGGTGTACACATAAATTTTGCCCCCGATGTTGATATCAATACCAATGCTGTCAATCCGGTTATCGGTATGCGCTCTTTCGGCGAAAATAAAGAAAAAGTCTATCGAAAGGGACTCATGTACGCGCGTGGATTGATGTCGGAAAACGTGCTGCCTGTTGCCAAGCATTTTCCTGGACATGGAAATACATACGAGGATTCACACAAATTACTCCCTATCCTCAATCAGTCGTACGAAGAACTTAATGCCGTTGAATTGTACCCCTTTCGCAAGTTGATAAAGGCTGATATTCCGGCTATTATGATTGCTCATCTCCATGTACCGGCACTTGATTCTGCCAATATACCGGCCACTTTGTCCCCACGGGTCATCAATTATTGGTTGAAAAATCAACTGAACTTCAAGGGGATAGTCTTCACTGACGCCATGAACATGAGGGGAGTAACGGGCACTGCCCCTCCCGGCGAGGTCGAAGTGAAAGCCCTTATGGCCGGTGCCGATGTACTAATTGTCCCAGAAGATGTGGATAAAGCGATAAAAACTATCAAACAGGCAATTGATTCCGGTCTGATTAGTGAAACAGATATTAACGAAAAATGCAAAAAAATTCTCATCACCAAGTACGAATATGTTTTGCCCCATCCACTTCGTGTACGAACCGACAGCCTGAGGGCGCGCCTGAATAGGGTGGAAGACATTGCTTTGAAAAACGAATTATATAAACAAGCTGTCACCCTGCTAAAAAATACAGACAACTTCCTACCCCTCAAACGATTAGATACGCTTCGTATCGCTTCCGTCAATTTCAGTGCTGACACGTTCAACACGTTCCAACTCATGCTATCCCAATATGCGGAGGTAGCACATTTTGTATCGAAAGATGACTATCCGGACGATCTCATTGCAAATTTGGCTCGCTATAATTGTGTCATTATTTATAATAGTGCCGCTTCCAACCGTATTTCCACGCAATTTGGCTACTCACATAGATTGAACTATCTGCTCGGACATTTGCGCGATAAGAGAGTTATTTTATGTCATCCGGCTATTCCATACGGGCTGAGTTCTTACTTGAATGAGATATCAAACCACAACGTGGATGCGGTTATGGATGCGATTATTGTAAACTATGAGAAAATCAGTATTTCCAGTCAATATGCGGCTCAAGCCATCTTTGGAGGAATTGCCGTCACGGGGAAACTCCCTGTATCCATCAATACCAATTATTGCGCCGGTACCGGTATTAGTACACCTAAAACCCGCTTGGGATATGCACTTCCGGAAATGTGTGGCGTCCGTTCCAAAGAGTTGGAAAAAATAGACGCTATTTGCAAATCGGCTATTGACATGAAAGCTACACCCGGTTGTCAGGTCTTGGTGGCCAAAGATAATTACATTATATATAATAAAACTTTCGGTCAAAATACCTATACTAAAAACAAGGCTACCCCAAATCTTCCTAGCGTGGATAATCGTGTTGATAAAATCTATGATATCGCTTCCGTAACCAAAATTGCTGCCACGACACCAGCTATTATGAAATTGTTGGATGAAGGAAAAATCAACCTTGATGCCCCTATATCCACCTATTTACCGAGTTTAACCAACACCAATAAGCAGAATCTTACCCTGCGTGAAATGCTCGCGCATCAGGCCGGTTTAAAAAATTACATTCCATTTTTGTATCATTTCATTGACAAAAAAGCAATGACAGGAAAGTTCCTCACGACGGCGCCTACCCAACAGAATACGGTGAAATTCAGCGACAAACAGTATGCAAATCCTATCTTTCAGTTCAGGGAAGCTACTCTTTCCTACGTTCCTAAATCCGATTTTGAACAAATCATGCCTCAGTTGTATATGCACAAGGATTTGAAAAGGGAACTTGTTACTAAAATTCTTGAATCTGAAGTAAGCGATAGAAAAGAGTATCTTTACAGTGACATCGGATTTATACTCATTCAATGGGTGCTTGAGCAGATTTCCGGAGAATCTCTTGACACGTATTGCAGGAAAAATATCTATAATAGACTCGGGGCTAACAATACAGATTTTCTTGCCTATCAGCGTTTAAATAAAGACCTTATCGTCCCTTCTTCTAACGATATGGTCTATCGCAAATCAGAAATAAAAGGCTACGTACACGACCCGACAGCGTTTTTATTGGGTGGTGTTGGTGGCAATGCAGGATTGTTTTCAACAGCCGGAGATTTAGCAAAGATAATGGCACTATTTATGAATCGAGGTGTGTATGGGGACGAATCTTACTTTTCCGACACAACACTAACTATTTTTGCTCGCAACACCTGTGGTTACAATGGGAATAGACGCGGATTGGGCTTCGACAAACCGGAATTTGATAGTACTAAAATTAATCCCGTGTGCCCAGAAGCCTCAGCGGAAAGTTTCGGACACTCCGGTTTTACCGGTAGTCTTGTCTGGTGCGACCCGAAAAATAATCTAATCTATATATTCCTATCTAACAGAACTTATCCCAACGAATATGATACCAAATTGCTAAATATGAATATTCGCACAAATATACAATCTGTTATATATAAAGCGGTGGGGGAAACGGCGAATAGTGTCATGGATTTAAGTAACCACGTATCTTCGTATTAGGTTTTGAAGTTGGATTCCTATAAATTGTTGGTCTTCTGTTTTTCACGGAAAAAGTTCTGATTTTGTCTGCTATGAAACGTGAAATAACGATGATTAAAAAACCAATAATAGGCTCTGTTGCTATTCCCCAAGCACTTCCACCGCTTGTAACGGGAATGATAGTTCTTAATATAGTCGCTTCCCCCTGAAGAAAAAGAGCAGACAAAAGCGAAAAAATACAACCAACAACGGCAATCCAAGCCCCTATCCATTCACCAAGCGTTTGGATAAAATGAGCAAAACCCGGCATAGCAACATCCTCGCTACTGGCCTTCGAGGAATGGACTAAGACGTTGTTCCGCCTGTTCCACCATAGTTGAAAACTCAGCCAACTCACAAATCCGACGACCAACCAAACAAGGATAAACACAACGATGTAATTGGCCGACAAATCGAAGACATATCTATCTATCGCCAAATATAATATCACAAAGGGAGTTATCAAATTCAGTATGCCAATCGTCAAATACAGCCAACTGAACGGCTTGCGATAAAGACTGCCGCTGTCAATAAAAGATAAATAGGGCTTAATAAAAGAAAACTCATTCATCGTTTTGCTCGGTTAATTTCTCAAAGCAACGTTTTTACGTTCACACATTTTCCCTAATATCCACTAATGTCACGAAATCATCTGCTTTCAAGGAAGCCCCCCCAATCAAGCCGCCGTCTACGTCTGGATTGAGGAACAACTCTTTGGCATTTTGTGTATTACAACTTCCACCGTATAGGATGGAAATGTTGTCAGCCACGTCTTTACCGTATTTATTGGCGACAGTGCTGCGAATAAAGGCGTGCATTTCTTGGGCCTGTGCCGATGTCGCTGTTTTGCCTGTACCGATTGCCCATACCGGCTCGTATGCAATGATGATGTGTGCAATTTCTTCCTTGCTTAGGTTGAATAATCCGTTTTCAAGCTGCGATTTCACCACCTCAAAATGGTTGTTAGCCTCTCTTTCCGCTAATACCTCACCAACGCAGAAGATAACCTCTAATTTGTTTTCAAGTGCTCTGGTGACCTTCTTTACTAAAATGGCATCTGTTTCGCCGTAATAGGCTCGGCGCTCGGAATGTCCCAAGATAACGTAGTTGCAACCGAGAGATGCAATCATCGCAGCAGATACTTCGCCTGTGTATGCTCCCGATGCCTCAGCAGCACAATTCTGAGCCGCAACAGATGAAAACTTTGGTGCGAGACTGCGACCTACTTCCCAAATATGGGTAAAAGGAACGCCGATAATCACTACTGTTTTATTGCTCACTTCATGCCTATTCCTTAACTTCGTATCAATTTCTGTTGCTAACGCTACACCTTCAGGTAAGGTTGTGTTCATCTTCCAGTTTCCTGCTACAATTTTCTTTCTCATCTTATTTTTATTTTTAGTGGTTAATCTACTTGTTATTTTACTTGTTACTTTACTTGGTATTATTCTTGTTATTTTACCTATTTAATAATTTAGGGTTTTATATTTTTTTGCTTTGTATGCAAACAGACCGGTCAGCGCGAGAAGTGCCAAAGTACACACAAAGAACAAATTCATCTTCGTTCTCTTTTTATCCAATGAATAGGCCAACGGATCCATGTTCTGAAATTCTTCCGGACTGGGAATATCTCTGTACGCCCATTTATCAATGACAATGCCATTTTTTAGTACCACAATTCCGGGGTTGGAACGAATCATCGTTTTGAGCTGAATTTCATCCACCGAGCAAAATGCGAAATCTATATTATGCGCAAACGCGAACTGTGATGCCACCCCTTGTCCACTGGCCGTTAAGCCATAAATACTGTATCCTTTTTTCTTCACATAGTCGGCAAGGTCATTTATCCGTGCCCACCACACAGAGTTTGCAGCTAAATTATAGGCCACTACCAAATAAGTGTAATTCTCATCCTCTAACACATCCCCAGTAATATCGCCGTACACAGGATGACTTATCACAAAATCGTGAATAGGTGCTCTATACCCTTCTTTTATTAACTTCGAATCGGAAGTAAAATACTCCCAATTGATGGTATCTTGCCATGGGAAATTCGTTTCATCGAAAGATTCTACTTTCCCTGTTTTCTTATTTTTGTACTTCAATATAGTCTTATATACATCTAATTCAGCTCCTTGCGGAACAGTCATCCCCGCGTTAATATCCTTACCGATAGCATAAGGGCGAAAATCAAGAATGGGCAGGTGGGTATAGCAATACATCTCCAAACCAAACATCAAAACAAGGGCTATACCGGCGATAGTTGTCTGTTCCCAGAAATGAAAACACGACCTAAACCTGCCACGAGTGGAAAAAACGATGATGGTTATAAATAGAAGCACTATATTTTTCCAGAAAGTCTCCCAATTCGTCAAAATCAACGCATCACCGAAACATCCACAGTCCGTAACCGGATTAGTAAGGGCAAGAAACAAAGTCAATGGGGTGAAAAAAGCCAAAAAAAGCAAAGCTCCCCAAGAGGCAGTTCTCACTTTAATGTCTAAAAACAAACAAATGCCGACAATAAATTCGGTCAAAGAAAGTGCAAATGACAAATAGATAGCTAGATAAGTGTATTCATTCAGCCAAAAAGCGTTGAGATAATCAATAAATTTGTATTCCGACCCCATCGGATCAATGCCCTTGGCAAAACCGGAAAAAATAAAGATAATTCCGATAAAAATCCTGCAACTATTTCGTAAAATTTTCATATTCCTTTTATAACGTTAGCCGTATCAATGCAAAAACACCATAATTAATCATATCATAATAATTGGCATCAATGCCTTCAGAAATCAAGGTGCTACCCTTATTATCCTCTATTTGTTTTGTTCTCTTGATTTTCATCAATATCAAATCCGTATAGGAACTGATGCGCATACTTCTCCACGCCTCGTCGTAATCATGATTTTTATCCATCATCAAAGCCTTGGCTTTATTGAAATAGGAGAGGTATTGTTTTATTATTTCTTGGTTATTGCCTTCTTGGTCAATGCTTTGGCCAGATTGCTCCATATCAGTATGTTCACTTGCATGCTCACTCGAATAAGCACTCGAATAACCCTTGGAATGACCGTTTGAATGTTGTAAATCCAATTGTATCAAGCCTATGAGGGAATAATTCACGACACCGATAAATTCGCTGCTCACCGTTTCATCAATTTTAGCTTCTCCTTTTTCTTCGATGCTCCTAATTCGATTGGCTTTGATAAAAATCTGGTCTGTAACAGAAGTCGGTCGGAGCACTCTCCATGCCGTTCCATAATCTTGCATTTTTTTTACAAAAATATCCTGACAAAGCTTGATAATGCTGTCATATTCTTCGCTTGTCGTGGAAGTTTTTTTTGACATTGTTGTTCCTTGAACCATTTTTGATAAAATTTATGCTTAATTTCGCAGCGTAAAATTAGTAAAAAAAACAATTTACAAGCATGTTCGTAATTAAATAATCTAAAAAAAATCGGTACATCATGTTAAGATGCCATCAAGAAATCGACCTTTCGACCCCCATGGTGATGGGTATATTGAACTGTACGACCGATTCATTTTATGACGGCGGACGATATTTGTCGGAAAAAGAAATCATTAAAAGGATTAACACTATTGTGGAAGAAGGAGCCGGTATCATTGATGTAGGTGCATATTCTACCAAGCCGGGTGCCCGCGAGGTTGGCGAAAAAGAGGAATTGATGCGTTTGGACTTTGCCTTAGAGCTTATCCGCAAGTATCATCCCCATATTCCCATTTCTGTGGACACATTTCGGGCGGAGGTGGCAAAAGAATTAACAAAATGCTTCGGTGACTTGATTATCAATGACATATCCGGTGGCACGTTGGATGCAGGAATGTTTGATTTTATTGCTGCCTCAGGCTTACCTTATATATTGATGCACATTCAAGGGACACCCCAAAATATGCAGGACAAGCCGGTGTATCAAGACGTGACACGCGAGGTGAAAGAATTTTTTGAAGTTCGCATCAAGCAATTGAACGACAAAGGAGTTGACAATATTATTTTAGACCCAGGCTTTGGTTTCGGTAAAACGGTGGCTCACAATTACGAATTGTTGCAGCATACCGATATTTTTTCGGCAATGGGGTACCCGATGCTAATAGGGATTTCACGGAAGTCAATGATATACAAATTGTTAAACCAAACACCGGAGACAGCTTTAAATGGTACAACGGTGCTAAATACTATTGCCTTGCTGAAAGGGGCAAAAATATTGCGGGTGCACGATGTGAAAGAAGCGGTGGAAGCGATTCGCATTGTGGAGATGTACCAGAAGACTGTCTAATCAGCCAACTTAACCCTATTATTCATATAGAGCCAGTTTCATTCTTTTTAACAATTCTCTGTAAATTTACCAATTGCCTGGTATTTTTTATACAATTCCAGATACAGTTGGTGATTTTCTTTATTTGGAACATATTCAAAAGCAAATCCCTGTCCCATAGCCTTTTGGGCATCTTCAACGGTGGCATACACACCGGCGGCTACCGCTGCAAACATGGCTGCACCGAAAGCACAGGCTTGTTCTGTACGTGCCACTTTGATAGGCATTCCCAATACATCCGCCAATGTCTGCATCACAAACGGCGATTTCAACGAAATGCCACCGATACCGATAACGCTTTCTATTTCAATGCCGTTTTCGAGGAAACGGTCCACAATGGCTTTGGAACCAAAAGCGGTAGCTTCTACCAATGCCCTGAAAATCAGTGGGGCGGAAGAGGCCAAATTTAAACCTGTAATGGTTCCTTTTACCAATTGGTTGGCATCGGGTGTGCGGCGTCCGTTCATCCAATCGGTGGCAAGTAGTGGTAGGGCGTTCCCTGCCACTACATTTTCCACCGGAATTTTTGCCGCTTCTTCAGAAAGTGCAGGAATAATTTTATCCGCCATTTCCTGTCGCAATTTTTCATCAGCAACGAACTGTAACGGAAATTCCAATACCCGTTTAAACCAAGCATAAATATCGCCAAAACCCGACTGTCCTGCTTCCAAGCCAATCATGCCCGGAATAACCGAACCATCGACTTGTCCGCAAATGCCCGGAATCAGTTTGTCTTGCATTTCTTCGGGAGTGGCAACCATGATGTCACAAGTAGAAGTGCCGATGACGCGCACAAATGTTTTGGGCTTGATTTCAGCACCGACAGCTCCAAAGTGGCAATCGAAAGCACCCACGCCGACTACCACATTGGTAGTCAAGCCCAATCGTTGTGCCCATTCGGCACTCAGATTACCTACTTGGGTATCGCTGGTATAGGTCTTTTCAAACAGACGACTTCTGAATCCTTTCAGTAACGGACTGATAGCCGTCAGAAATTCTTCGGGAGGAAGTCCGCCCCATTTTTCATGCCACAAGGCTTTATGTCCGGCGGCACAACGACTGCGCACAAGTTCTTCTGGTTTTGTCTTTCCGGTAATCAACGCCGTCATCCAGTCGCAATGTTCCACCCAGCTAACTGCTTCTTTGCGGATGCTTTCGTCCGCACTCAATACATGACTTATTTTTGCCCACACCCATTCGCTGGAATAAATTCCGCCTTCGTAAGCTGTATAATCAATGTTGCTTTTCTTTGCCAGCTCATTGATTTTTGCAGCTTCTGCAATGGCGGTATGGTCTTTCCACAACACAAACATGGCGTTTGGATTTTCGGCATATTCGGGACGTAATGACAGCGGCAAGCCGTTTTTGTCAATCAACACGGGGGTAGAGCCGGTGGTATCAAAGGATATGCCCACTACTTTCTCGGCTGTTCTGGCAGGCGATTTGCTCAACGCTTCTTTCACGGATTCTTCCAGTGATTCCACATAATCCAAGGGATGCTGCCGATATTGGTTTTTCGCTGGAACGCAGTATTTCCCTTCTTTCCAGCGTTTATAGTATTTCACGGAGGAAGCAATTTCTTTCCCGTTTTCTGCATCTACGATGACGGCGCGAGCGGAGTCGGTGCCGTAGTCTAATCCTATTACGTACTTCATAATGATATTACTTATAATGATATTACCTTAAATTAGCAATTTTATTTTATTTTTCAGGAAAGCCCAAGTCCTCATCGTCGAGAAATACAAGCCCAATTCGCTCAAATTGGTGATTGCGACCATTGTACCACAGCCGCCATTTTTTCTCTGTCTTGTTGTAAATCACAAACGGTTTGTAGCAGGCCTCAGAATCCCAGCCGTCTTTGGTTGGCGAAATAATCGGATTTGTCGGTAACCGTTCCCAATTTGTAATGCCGTCCTTCGACTGGGCAATGCCGATACGGGCAAGATGCTCGTTTTCGTAACCAATGTAGAACATTAAGAACCAATCGCCGTGTTTGAAAATATGCGCACCGGCAACTTTATGTTGTTCCCACTCGGTATTTTTATCGCACGAAAAGATGGGATTATTTTTGTATTTCGTCCACACAAGACCATCGGGACTTGTTGCGTAGCCGAGAGCATTCGGTTCGTGTGTCTCTCCACCGGAGTACCACATCTTGAAAAGTTTAGCTTTGGCATCCCATTCGACGTTCGGACACATCACGGTAAGTTCTTTTTCCCAGCCTTTTTCTGCCGTTAAAACGGGTTTATCCGATTTCCTCTCAAAATGAATGCCGTCGGTACTCGTCGCATAACCGATATATGACCTTTTGTTGCGAGGACGGTCTTGTCCAGTGTACCACAAGTGATAAATGCCGTCTTTTTTGAGAACGGCAGGACGGTTGATGCCTCCTTCCCATTCGTGCTCTTTCAGAGGAGCGAGCACGATGATTGGTTCCGACCAGCTGATGCCGTCAGTGCTTTCGGTGTAGGCGATAGACTCTTTCGGTCGCCACGAGAACCACATTTTGTATTTGCCGTCCTCTTGTAGCATGGCGATATCGAAACACGTTCCGAGTTTCTGTCCGCCGAGCACCGGATTGTTCACGTATTTATTCCATTGTTTGGTCGTAATATCCACCTTTAATTCGCCGAGACGTTTGGAAGTAGCGATTTTTTTGCCGTTCACAAACACCATAAAACCTTTTCCTCTGCCATATTTCTTACCCGTCTTGTCCCAAATCACCGAAATCTTTTTGCCGTGATAGAGCACATTTTCGAGCGCAAACCACTCCCACTCGTCCGTTACGAGCGGATAAACAGTCAATATATCTCCCTCCGCAGGACGGAGACCGACCAGCCCGCTGATAATCAGGTCGCAGAACTCGGAATGATTATAGTCCTTGCCGCGTTCGACAGGACCTTTGTCCTTGTCCCACGTTCCGTTTTTCCACGTTTTGAGTCGTGTGCGGGAAATCCAGTCGCCGGTGAACGGATTCAGGTTTTCATCTATCCACGGAACAACCGTACCATCGTCCTTTTTGAGGTGATGCGAATGGGCATACACTTTCAGAAGGTCAACATACTCTTTTTTCGTGATGACTTTTTGCTGCTCTGTTTGCAATAAATTAGCCAAACCGATGAGTGTCATGGAGGTGCTCATAGGCCACGTGGGACCGTTCCACTGACATTCGTGACCTTCGTAGGAAATCGTGAATTGAGGATGTGACTGTTCTGCAAATGTGGGACCGAACGGAGCGTAAAAATGCTTCTTGTCCATCAGAAATTTCCAGGCAACAGTATGTTCCGGTTTCGCAAGTCCGAACATCCAAGGAGCATAACCGCAAAGCTCGCGAACATCTGCGAGTGTCGGTATCGCCTTTGGTTCACCGCGTTGAAACAAGTTCTGCGGGTTTTTCTCCCAAAGTTGCAGCACTTTGAAAAATTGCGCGTCTTTGTCCCAGAGCGTTGCCAGCATCTTCTTTTGCAAGTCGGCTGCCTTCTGTGCAAACCGTGTTTGTTGTTCCTTGTTGCCCAAAAGTGCTGCTATCTTCGCGATGGCATCAGCATCGGCAATCATTGACGAATTGATGAGCGGTCGCAAACCATGACCGCCGATAGAGAGTTCAGTCCCTTCACGGTCATCAAGTTGCCAAAACAAACCGAGTTTCGCATCGAAATGGTCGCCTTCCCACGCTTCGAAGTTCTTAATTAAATCCGGAAATAGGTCTTTGATGACCGCATCGTTCCCTGTTACCAAATAATTAGTGTATAAGGCGTATGCAACAGGAAAAACATACTTTCTGATGCTTCCGCCTCCCCGCAGCCAGTAATAAGAATAGGCTTTCAGGTATTCGCTGTTGTGCAGCCAACGACCCTCGCCGTAATGAAGTGCCGCCGCACAACTGATGGCATTATACTTCCCTGCCCATCCAACATTGGGCAAAAATTCAGTAATCACATACCCTTCGGGCGTTTTTCTGATATTCTTGCGGTAGGTCCACCAACGAAAATAATATATTTCTTCCAATTCCTTGTCGGGACATTCAAAGCGGGGGATATTCTTCGTCAGAAAATCTGCCGCTTCGCTGTTCGAAATAGACTGTACATACAGCTCATCATCTTTTTGATTAAAACGTTCCACATATTCTTTTACTACGGATGCGGAGATAATATTTTTATCTTTGTCAAGAACAGTTTTACCGAGATGAGCCTGACTTTGGCAAGGAAAAATCAACCCTACTGATGCCCAAAAATAAACAAATAAACTAAAAAACAAACACTTCTTCATTTTAATTTTAATTTTAATTTTACTATTCACATTTCCCTTAGGTATGTCCGATAGCTTCTTGAGGGCAAAAATATAACATTTTCCTGACTTCTCAAAAAAACGGTTAATTATTTTTTTCAGGTGCTATTTTTTTTCATATTTGTTCCTGCAGGTTTGCCTTGCTCACAGTCCCGCAGGGACTACACATTATTGTCCGTAGGCTTTAGCCTACGGACAAGCAGCTACCCCGCCCGAGCATGTCATTCCGACCAAAGGGAGGAATCTAAATCTCTATTACTCGTGATAACCTTCCAAATATACCCGGATAGCCCGAGCATGTCATTCCGACCAAAGGGAGGAATCTAAATCTCTATTACTCGTGATAACCTTCCAAATATACCCGAATAGCCCGAGCATGTCATTCCGACCAAAGGGAGGAATCTAAATCTCTA